>NZ_JBFAXX010000012.1:0-151021 GCF_040680995.1 Kitasatospora sp. NPDC051914 | reverse complement strand
CCTCCCCCCCGGGGGCGGGCCACCCCCGGGGGGGGGGGGCGCCCGCGGGGGGGCCCCTCCCGCCGCTCGCGGTTCCGTTCCCTACTGAGCGCTCGGGGTGGCGGAGGCGGAACGCGAAGCGGCCTCGGTCGCGGACGCGGTGGCGGACGGGGTGCTGCTGCCGCTGGGGGTGCCGGAGCCGCTCGGGGTGCCCGAACCGGTGGGGGTGCCGGAGCCGGTGGGCGTACCGGAGCCGGTGGGCGTACCGGAGCCGGTGGGCGTGCCGGTGCCGGTGGTCGGCGTGGTGGGCTTGCTCGGGGTGGGCTGGGTGGGCTGGGTGGGCCGCGGCGGCACGGTGGTCGGCTTGGACGGGGCGATCCGCGGCGGGCCGACGGTGACCTGCGGCACCTTCCACTCGCCGCCCCTGTCGTCGGCGCCCGAGTCCGGGTCGGGGCGGACGGCGCCGAGGATCGGCATGGCCCCGACCTTGGTGATCTTCACCACGTCGCCGGTGTGCGGGGCCTGCACGATGAGGCCGCCGCCGATGTACATGCCGATGTGGGTCGCACCGCCGAAGTAGACCACCAGGTCGCCGGGGCGCATCTGGTTCAGCGGGACGTGCTTGAGCTGGGCCCACTGCTCCTGGCTGGTCCGCGGGATCGGCCGGCCGGCGTGCAGCCAGGCCTGCGAGGTGAGGCCGGAGCAGTCGAAGACGTCCGGGCCGGCGCCGCCCCAGACGTAGTCCTTGCCGAGCTGCTTGAGCGCCCAGGCGACGGCCTTCCGGCCGGCCTCGGACGGGGTGCGCTCGCCCTTGCCGAGGGCACCGGAGGCGAGGAAGGCGAGCTGGGCCTCGTCGGCCTGGCGGCGCTCCAGCTCCTCCAGTTCGCTGCGCTGGGCGCCGGTGAGCGAGCCGACCATGTCCTCGACGGCGGTGAGGCGCTTGGCGACGTCGGTCTTGGCGGCCTCCTGCTGGGTGGCGAGCGCGGTGGCCTGGACGAGCGCCTGCTCGGCCTGGGTCTGCAGCTCGACCAGGGTGGCGCGGTCCGACTTGAGCCGGTCCAGGAAGGCCTTCTGGGAGCGGCCGGCCGCGTCGAGCAGCTGGGCGATCACCACGGCCTGGTACGGGTTCTCGGCGAGCATCAGGTCGGCGAGGTCGGAGGCCCGGCCGTTGCGGTACTGGGCGGCGGCGAGCTGGGCGGCGATGTCCACGCCGGCGTTCACCGCGGCCTGCTGGGAGGCGACCTTGGCGCGGAGGTCGGCGACCTGCTGCTGCTGCGCGGCCTGCCGGGCGACGGCGGCGTTGTACTGCTCGGTGGCGGCCTCGGCCTCCTGGTAGAGCTGGTGCAGCCGGTCGAGCATGGGGCCGAGCGTGGTCTTGGCGTCGGCCAGCGGATCCGCGCCGGCGGCCACCGTGAAGGTCGGCGTCGGCGTCGGCGCGGCATACGCGGCCGTGGCCACCGGCAGGGAGAGCGCCGCTGCCGCGAGTACCGCGCCGCAGCGCATCGCGGCCCGAACCCACGGCCGGACGCCGCTCTCCGTACGCTGCCCAGCCGTCATCGGCCGCCCTCCCCAGTCCAGCGCCGTCCGGGCCTGCCGCCCGGTGATCTCTCCCCCGAATCCTGCCATGTGACCGCGCGGTAACGGCAGGGGGCCCGTGGTCCGGCCGGTGAATTCTCAGCCAGTCCTCACGAGGGCCCTCACAGCGCGAACCGACGGGGTGTGAGGCAAGTCTCAACAAACCCCCACCAAGGCGGACCCACCCGGACACAACCGCCGTACAGAGGCGCCGTTTCCACGTTTTCACAACTTCTGCGCAACCCCCTCGCCACCATCGGAACCACGAATCCCGACCCTGTTCACCTTCCGTTCACCCGGGATCCCTACGGTCACGCCTGACAGCAGCGTCAGTCCGACAACTACGACGATTGTTTGGTTATGGAACACATCACGTTCCTGGTGGCCGTTGTGATCATCACGGCGCTCGCCTTCGACTTCACCAACGGCTTCCACGACACCGCCAACGCGATGGCCACCTCCATCGCGACGGGAGCCCTCAAGCCCAAGGTCGCGGTCACCATCGCCGCAGTCCTCAACTTCGCCGGAGCCTTCCTCTCCGTGAAGGTGGCCACCACCATCTCCGGCGGCATCGTCAACGAGAAGGCCGGCATCCAGCCGTCGATCATCTTCGCCGCCCTGGTCGGAGCGATCCTCTGGAACCTGCTCACCTGGCTGCGCGGCCTGCCCTCCAGCTCCTCGCACGCGCTGTACGGCGGCCTGATCGGCGCCACGGTCGTCGGCGTCGGCCTGAACGGCGTCAACTTCGACATCGTCGCCACCAAGATCCTCATCCCGGCCGTGGCCTCCCCGCTGGTGGCCGGCCTGGCCGCCTGGGGCGCCACCAAGCTCGCCTACGTGATCACCCGCGGCGGCCGCGAGGAGACCACCGAGAAGGGCTTCCGGCGCGGCCAGATGTTCACCTCCTCGCTGATCTCCCTGGCGCACGGCACCAACGACGCACAGAAGACCATGGGCATCATCACCCTGACCCTGGTCTCCGTCGGCGCCCTCAAGCCCGGCGCGCTGCCCCCGACCTGGGTCATCGTCAGCGCCGGTGCGGCGATCGCGCTCGGCACCTACATGGGCGGCTGGCGCATCATCCGCTCGATGGGCAACGGCCTGACCGAGATCCGCCCCCGCCAGGGCCTGGCCACCGAGACGGCCGCCGCCACGGTCATCCTCACCTCGACCCACATGGGCTTCGGCCTCTCCACCACCCAGGTCTGCTCCGGCGGCATCATGGGCGCCGGCCTCGGCGGCCCGAAGCGCGAACTGCGCTGGAGCCTGGTGCGCCGCATGGTCTACACCTGGGGCCTGACCCTGCCCGCCGCCGCCACGGTGGCCGGCATCGCCGCCTTCGTCGCGGACCAGGGCTCGTGGGGCGTGGCGCTGGTCGGCGCCGCGCTGGTCTCCGGCTCCGCCGCCATGTGGTTCATCTCGCGCCGCCAGCCGGTCCACGCCGGCAACGTGAACGACGTCCAGGAGGTCGAGGTGCCGGCCACCGCCGTCCCGACCCCCGCCACCACCACCGTCGCGGCCTGACCGGCCGACCACTCAGAGAGGACGGGAAACCATGCACATCAAGTGGGACGCCCTCGCGCAGACCGCGGGCCTCAGCTTCGCCATCACCGTCGCGGTGGTCGCGGCCTTCTCCCTCGGCATCCTGGCGCTGTCGCGCCGCGAGGCCGCCCAGGAGGCCGTCCGGTCCGGAATCCCGGGTGCCGGCAGCGGCAACCTGGCCCTGGCCGGCGCCGCACTGAGCTTCAGCGTCTGCGCCTCGGTGGTCTTCTACGGGATCACCCTGATCGCCGGCCGCTGAGCCGCACGCACGAACGAAGGGCCCGCGAGGTACGCACCTCGCGGGCCCTTCCGCATCGCCCGTGCCGGCCGGCTCAGTCCTCGACGAACTGGAGGGTGCGCCCGGCGGGGGCGTCCATGGTGGTCCGCAGCGGGATCTCGCGGATGAACAGCACCACCAGGAAGGCCAGCAGCGCGAACGGCGCCGCCATCAGGAAGACCACGCCGACGCCGTGCCCGAAGGCGTCCGTGACCAGCGGGACGACCGGTGCGGGCAGCCGGTGCAGGTCGGGGATCTCGCCGCCGCCGAGGGCCGAACCGGTCGGGTGCACGCCGGCCCGGGCGAGGTTCTCGGCGAGGTAGCGGGCCACCCGGTCGGCCATCAGGGCGCCCAGCGCGGCGACACCCACCGCACCGCCCATGGTGCGGAAGAAGGTGACCACCGAGCTGGCCGAGCCCAGTTCCTCCCGCGGCACGGTGTTCTGCACGGCGAGGACGAGGTTCTGCATGGTCAGGCCGAGGCCGACGCCGGCCACCCCCATGTACAGCGCGAGCAGGCCGTACGGAGTGTCGGCGCGCGCCGTGCCGAGCAGGCCGAAGCCGACGGTGAGCAGCAGGGTGCCGGCGACCAGGTAGCCCTTCCAGCGGCCGTAGCGGGTGATCAGCTTGCCGGCGACGGTGGAGGAGACGGCGAGGCCGAGGATCATCGGCAGGGTGAGCAGGCCCGCCACCGTCGGCGACTTCTCCTTGGCCAGCTGGAAGTACTGGCTGAGGAAGGTCGTGGCGCCGTACATGCCGATGCCGACCAGGACGCTGGCGATCGCCGAGAGGGTCACCGTGCGGTGCCGGAACAGGTGGAGCGGGATGACCGGCTCGGCGGCACGGCGCTCGGCGGCGACGAACAGCACGGCGAGCGCGGCGGTGCCGGCCAGCATGGCGGCGGTCTGCCAGGAGAGCCAGTCGTAGTTCTTGCCCGCCAGGCTGACCCAGATCATCAGCAGGCTGGCCGCGGCGGTGACCAGCAGCGCGCCGGGGTAGTCGATGCGGGCCTCGCGCCGCGGGGCGACCGGCAGCCGCAGGGTGCGCTGCAGCACCGCGATCGCCAGCAGCGAGAACGGGATGCCGACGTAGAAGCACCAGCGCCAGCCGAGCCAATCGGTGTCGACGATGACGCCGCCGATCAGCGGGCCGCCGATGGTGGCGAGGGCGAAGACCGCGCCGAAGTAGCCGCTGTAGCGGCCGCGCTCGCGCGGGGGGACCATCGCGGCCAGGCAGATCTGGGCGAGCGCGGTGACACCACCGGCGCCGATGCCCTGCAGGACGCGGCAGGCGATCAGCTGGCCGGTGTTCTGGGAGAGCCCGGCCAGTGCCGAGGACAGGATGTAGATCACCAGGGCGATCTGGACCAGCAGCTTCTTGCTGGCCAGGTCGGAGAGCTTGCCCCAGATCGGCGTGGAGGCGGTGAGCGAGAGCAGGGTGGCGGTGATCACCCAGGTGTAGGCGGACTCGCCGCCGTGCAGGTCGGTGAGGATCGTGGGCAGGGCGTTGGAGACGACGGTCGAGGAGAGCACGGCCACGAACAGGCCCAGGAGCAGGCCTGACAGCGCTTCCAGGACTTGTCGGTGCGTCATGGGTGTCGTCGGTGTCATGGAGGTCCTTCGCCGTGAAATTTCGTTGCCTTCGGCAACCGTAAGGCGAATGGTTGAGTAGGGCAACTTTCTTCAAGCGCAAGTAAAGCCCGGCTCCTCAAGGGGGCCGGGCCGGTGCGCATCCGAAGGGCCGGTCAGGCCGGGGCGGACTCCGCGGGGCGCATGGACTCCGCCGCCAGATCGTTGAAGCGCCCCAGCAGCTCGGCGAAGCGCACCACGTCCTCCTCGTCCCAGGCGGCCATCAGCTCGCGGAAGCGGCCCATCCGGGCGTCCCGGGCCCGCAGGTAGCGGGCGGCGCCGTCCCCGGTGAGCGACACCAGCGAGGAACGCCGGTCCAGCGGGTCGACCTCGCGCCGGACCAGCCCCAGCTCCTCCAGGTGCTTCACCTGCCGGCTGATCGAGGCCTTGCCGATGCCGAAGTGCAGCCCGATGTCGGTCAGCCGCACCCGGCCGGACTCCTCCACGTACGCGAGCATCGCGTACGCCGCACCCTCCAGCTCCGGATGCACCCGCCGCGCCATCTCCGCGGAGCGCGCCCGCCCCCGCCGGAAGAGCAGCGCCACCTCCCGCTCGACGGCGCGGAACGCCCGGTCGGCCGACTCCTGGTCACTCATGGCGTCAGTATCCCGCAGCCCGCGCCTCCGCTCCCGGACAACTGCTTCATGTTATGAAGCACCTGTTTCGCACCTTTTGCCCCTCGCGCCAAGGAGGCGGTCGATGGCCGGCCCGCGCCCGGGATTCCTCGCCGAGGTCGAGGACGCGGTCACCCCGCGCGCCTTCCTGCTCGTGCTCGGGGTGCTCCTGCTCCAACTCGGCTTCACCGCCGGTCACGTCGGCGCCCTCCGCGACCCGACCCCCCATCGGCTCTCCATCGCTGTGGTCGGCCCCGCCCAGTCCGTCCTGGAGGCCACCTCGGCCCTGCATGCCGTCCCGAACGAGGCCGTCCGGTCCGGCACCGCACCGGACCGGGAGAGCGCCGTCCGGCTGATCAAGGACCAGAAGGTGTACGCCGCCTGGCTGGTCGACCCCGCCGGCACCCGGGACACCCTGCTGGTGGCCACCGCCCGCGGGCCCGCCGCGGCGACCGCCGCCGAACGGATCGTCGGCTCGCTGGAGTCCGCCCGGCAGCGGACCCTCGGCACCGAGGACGTCGTCCCGCTCGCCCCCGGCGACGCCGAGGGCCTCTCCTCCTTCTACCTGGTGGTCGGCTGGTGCGTCGGCGGCTGCCTGGTGGCCTCGGTCCTCGGCATCAGCGCCGGCTCCAAGCCCGCGGACACCGGCCGGGCGCTGCTACGGCTCGGCACGCTCCTCCTCTACTCCGTCGCGGCCGGCCTCGGCGGCGCACTGGTCACCGGCCCGGTCCTGGACGCCCTGCCCGGCCCGGTCCTGCCCCTCTGGGGACTCGGCACCCTGGTGGTCTTCGCGGTCGGGGCCTTCACCATGGCCATGCAGTGCCTGTTCGGGGTGGTCGGGATCGGCATCGCCGTACTGGTCTTCGTGGTCCTCGGGAACCCGAGTGCGGGCGGGGTCCGCCCGCCGCCGCTGCTGCCGCCCTTCTGGCGGGCGATCGGATCCTGGATCCCGAACGGCGCCGGCACCGACGCCGCCCGCTCCATCGCCTACCTCGGCGGCACCGCCCTCACCCCGCCCCTCCCCGTCCTCGCCGCCTGGGCCGTCGCCGGCGTCGCCGTCACACTCCTGGCCACCGACCGCGTCGTCGACACCCCGATGGAGGCAACCCCCTAGTGCCACGGGGGGGGAGCCGTGGCTCCCGGCCCTGCGTCAGGCTTCGGCGGCGGCGAAGCGGCCGGGGTCGGCGACGACCGCGCGGACGACGCCGAGGGCGGCGCCGAGCAGGGGGCCGCGGCGGCCCAGGGTGGAGACGGACAGCCAGTCGTCCTGCCAGGTGCGGACGGTGACCCGGCCGGCCAGTTCGGTCCGCATCGCGGGCACCAGCCACTCGGCGAGTTCGGCGTAGCCGCCGCCGAGGACCAGCGCCGCGGGGTCGAGCAGGTTGACCGCCCCCGCCGCGGCGACGCCGAGCGCGGAGCCGGCCGCCGCCAGTGCGGCCCGCACGGCGGGGTCGCCGTCGGCGGCGCGGCGGGCGAGCAGGGCCACCCAGTCGCCGCCGGCGTCGGCGAGACCGGCGGCCCGCAGCACGGCGGCCTCTCCGGCGTACTGCTCCAGGCAGCCGCGGGCGCCGCAGGGGCAGTGGGGTCCGTCGGGGTGGACGGGAACGTGGCCGAGTTCGCCGGCGTAGCCGCGGGCGCCCCGCAGCAGGCGGCCGTCGATCACGAGGGCGGCGCCGATGCCGGCCTCGGCGGAGAGGTGGAGGAAGTCGTCGGGACCGTCGCCGAGCCAGAGTTCGGCGAGGCCGCCGAGGTTGGCCTCGTTGTCGACCTCGACGGGCAGGGCGGCGAGGGCGTCGGCGTCGGCCTCGCGCAGGGCGCGCCGGAGTTCGGCGGCGAGCGGCAGGTCGGACCAGCCCAGGTTGGGGGCGCGTTCGACGACGCCTTCGGCCGAGCCGACCAGGCCGGGCACGGCGACGGCAAGGCCGGCGGGGGTCAGTCCGCAGGAGTCGGCGACCTCCCGCAGCAGGACGGCGAGGTCGCGCAGGACGTCCTCGACCGGGCGGCCGCGGTTGGCGACGTCCTGGCGCAGCCAGCCGCGGACCTCGCCGCGCAGGTCGACGACGCAGGCCGCCAGGTGTTCGACGCCGATCTCGCCGCCGAGGCCGGCCGGGCCCCCCGGGTCGAGTGCCATGGCGGTGCCGGGCCGGCCGACGCGGCCGCTGGGCACGGCGGGCCCGCATTCGGACACCAGGCCGGCGGCGGCGAGTTCGTCGACCAGGGAGGAGACCGCTGCCCGGGTGAGGCCGGTGGCGGCGGCGACCTCGGCGCGGGAGCGCGGGCCGGCCGCGAACTCGCCCAGTACGAGGGCCAGGTTGGCCCTCCTCATGCCCTGCTGGCTCGCGGGCCGGGCCCGTCTCGCCTCCGTCTCCCGCATCGCCTCGTCACCTCTCGTTCGACGGCCGAACACCCGGTCGACCGGTTGCAGGGTATCCGCGCCTGCCGACGGCGCCACCGCGGCACTCTCGGACGGACCCGTATGCCGTCCGCAGCCGGGTCAGCCCTGGCGGTCGGCGCCGAGCAGTGGCGCCCCGGCGGCGAGGACGGCGGCGATCCGGGCGGTGGCCGCGCCGTCCCGCTCGACCGGGTCGAGCACCGGTCCCGCGGCGGTGCCCCAGCGGCGGGCGATCCCGGCGGGGTGCTCGCCGGTGAGCAGGGCGGCGGCCTGGGCGGCGGCGCCGAGGGCGACGAGTTCGCCGGCGGCGGGCACCTGGACGGCCCGGCCGGAGAGCCGCCGCACGGTGTCCTGCCAGGCCCGGCCGCGGGCCCCGCCGCCGATCAGCAGCAGCGGTGCGTCGCCCGCGGCCTCGCCGCCGGCGTCGAGCACCAGGTCCAGGGCGGCGAGCAGGGCGTAGGCGGCGCCGTCGTAGGCGGCCTGGAGCAGCTGGCCGGGGGTGGTGTCGTGCCGCAGGCCGTGGACCAGGCCGGAGGCGTGCGGGAGTGCGGGGGTGCGCTCGCCGTCCAGGAAGGGCAGGACGACGGCCTCGCCGCCGGGTTCGACGGCCTGCCGGTCGAGGCCGAGCAGGGCGGCGATCCGGTCGACGGCGAGGGTGCAGTTGAGGGTGCAGGCCAGCGGCAGCCAGTCGCCGTGGGCGGCGGCGAAGCCGGCCACCGTGCCGCTGGGGTCGGCGGGCCGGCCGCGGGTGACGGCGTGGACGGTGCCGGAGGTGCCGAGCGAGAGGGCGGGCTGCCCGTACGCGGCGCCGGTGCCGCCGCCGAGGCCGAGCCCGAGGGCGGCGGCCGCGTTGTCGCCCGCGCCGAGGGCGACCGGGATGCCGGGCCGCAGCCCACCGAAGGAGCCGCGGGTCTCGCCGGCCGCGGTGCCGGGTTCGGCGAGCGGCGGGAGCAGGGCCTCGTCCAGGCCGACGAGGTCGAGGATGTCGCGGTCCCAGCCGTGCTCGCCCCACCAGCCGGTGCCGGAGGCGTCGCTGCGCTCCGCGGCGGGCCGGCCGGTGAGCCGCTCGGTCAGGTACTCGTGCGGCAGGCGGACGGCGGCGACCCGGTCGGTGAGGCCGCGGTCGCGCAGCCAGGCCCACTTGGAGACGGTGAAGGAGGCGTTGGGGACGCTGCCGGTGCGGCGGGCCCAGGCCTCACGGCCGAGCTTGTCGACGAGGACGGCGGCCTGTCCGGCGGAGCGGGTGTCGTTCCAGAGCAGCGCGGGGTGGACGGGTGCGCCGTCGGCGTCGAGGGCGACCAGGCCGTGCTGCTGGCCGCCGATCGAGACGGCCTCGGCGCGTTCGGCGCAGCCGGTCGCGGCGATCGCGTCCTGCAGTGCCTGCCACCACTGCCGCGGGTCGCTCTCGCGGGCGCCGCCGGTGCCGGTGACGGTGTGGGCCGCGCGGCCCTCGCCGAGCACCTCGCCGGTGGCCGTGTCCACCGCGAGGGCCTTGGTGGACTGGGTGGAGCTGTCCACTCCGATGACGATCCCTGCCATGTCTTCCTCTCCGTCCGCCGCGCCGGGCCTTCCCTTCCGTGCCTCGGGATATTAGTTTGTTTTCTGCCCTGACGAATAGACCCCTGGAGCACCGAGATGCCCTCCCCCACCCCCGCGGACAAGTTCACCTTCGGCCTGTGGACCGTCGGCTGGCAGGGCCGCGACCCGTTCGGCGACGCCACCCGCCCGGCCCTCGACCCGGTCGAGACCGTCCACCGGCTGGCCGAACTCGGCGCCCACGGCGTGACCTTCCACGACGACGACCTGATCCCGTTCGGCTCCTCGGACGCCGAGCGCGACGCGATCGTCAAGCGCTTCCGCACCGCCCTGGACGCCACCGGCATGAAGGTCCCGATGGCCACCACCAACCTCTTCACCCACCCGGTCTTCAAGGACGGCGCCTTCACCGCCAACGACCGCGACGTCCGCCGGTACGCGCTGCGCAAGACGATCCGCAACATCGACCTGGCGGCGGAGCTCGGCGCCACCACCTACGTCGCCTGGGGCGGCCGCGAGGGCGCGGAGCACGGCGCCGCCAAGGACGTCCGGGTCGCGCTGGACCGCCTGAAGGAGGCCTTCGACCTGCTCGGCGAGTACGTCGAGCAGCAGGGCTACGACCTGCGCTTCGCCATCGAGCCCAAGCCGAACGAGCCCCGCGGCGACATCCTGCTGCCGACCGTCGGCCACGCCCTCGCCTTCATCCAGACCCTGGAGCGGCCCGAGCGGGTCGGCCTCAACCCGGAGGTCGGCCACGAGCAGATGGCCGGGCTGAACTTCGCCCACGGCATCGCCCAGGCGCTGTGGCACGGCAAGCTCTTCCACATCGACCTGAACGGCCAGTCCGGCATCAAGTACGACCAGGACCTGCGCTTCGGCGCCGGCGACCTGCGCAGCGCGTTCTGGCTGGTGGACCTGCTGGAGTCGGCGGGCTACGAGGGCCCCAAGCACTTCGACTTCAAGCCGCCGCGCACCGAGGACTTCGAGGGCGTGTGGGCATCGGCCGCCGCCTGCATGAACAACTACCTGCTGCTCAAGGAGCGGGCGCTGGCGTTCCGGGCCGACCCGGCCGTCCAGGAGGCCCTGCGGGCGGCCCGTCTGGACGAGCTCGCCCGGCCGACCGCCGAGGACGGCCTCGGTGCGCTGCTCGCCGACCGCGCCGCGTTCGAGGACTTCGACGTGGATGCGGCCGCCGCCCGCGGCATGGCCTTCGAGCAGCTCGACCAGCTCGCGATGGAGCACCTGCTCGGCGCCCGCTGAGCGCTGCACCGCACCGGCCGTCCGCCGGGGGGCGCTCAGACCCGCTCGGGTTCGAGGTCCTCGGCGGGCGGCTGGAGCCTGCTGCGGGTGAAGACCCAGCGGTTCATCGCCCAGAAGCGAAACAGCATCGCCAGGAAGGTGCCGACGAGCATGCCGCTGACGAAGTCGGCGATCTCCTGGCCCAGCGGGGAGACGTCCGGCTCCCGGAAGTCCAGCACGTAGCGGGAGAAGACCAGCGGCAGGTCGTTGACCACCACCGCGATCGCACTGACCACGAAGAAGAGGATCGCCTCGCGCTGCCGGCCGTTCGCCCGGAACGACCACTGGCGGTTGAGCACGTAGGAGACGACGGTGGCGATCACCGTCGCGATGGTGAGCGCCACCACCGGCTTGTGCTGCAGCACGGTGAACTTCAGACCCAGGTCGATCGCCGTGGTCAGCACGAAGCAGGTCCCACCCACCAGCAGGAACTTCACCAGCTTGCGGTGCTGCACCAGGAACGGCCGGTACCGCTCCGGGACTCGGGCCAGGGCCCGTTGCGTAGGGGACGGCATTTCGGCAGTGTCGCACGCGGGGGTTTCCGCCGCGTACTCACCACGTCCGCACGGGGTAACGCCCGGACGCGCGGGCCCGCAGGGGCGCGGGAGGTGCCCCCACGCGCCCCTGCTGTCGTCGCCCCGGCCTGTCGGCTCAGGCGGCCACCAGGACCTCCGCCGGTTCCAGGGCCAGCTTCAGGACCTCGCGGACGTCGGCGACGGCGTGCACGGTGAGCCGCTCCAGCACCTCGGCCGGCACGTCGTCCAGGTCGGCCTCGTTGCGCCGCGGGATGATCACCGTGGTGACCCCGGCCCGGTCGGCGGCGAGCAGCTTCTGCTTCACCCCGCCGATGGGCAGCACCCGCCCGGTCAGCGACACCTCCCCGGTCATCGCCACGTCCGTCCGCACCTTGCGCCCGGAGAGCAGCGAGGCGAGCGCGGTGGTCATGGTGATGCCGGCACTGGGCCCGTCCTTGGGGACGGCGCCCGCCGGGACGTGCAGGTGGATGCCGCGGTCCCGCAGCCCGGTGACGGGCAGTTCGAGTTCGGCGCCGCGCGAGCGGAGGTAGGAGAGCGCGATGTGCGCAGACTCCTTCATCACGTCGCCGAGCTGCCCGGTCAGGGTGAGGCCGGTGGAGCCGGTCTCGGCGTCGGCGAGCGAGGCCTCGATGTAGAGGACGTCGCCGCCCGCGCCGGTGACGGCGAGGCCGGTGGCGACGCCGGGGACGGCGGTGCGCCGCTCGGCGGGCTCCTGGGCGGACTCGGGGGTGTGGTGCGGCCGCCCGATCAGGCCTCGCAGGTCGTCGGCGCCGATCGCGGCGGGCAGCTCGCGCTCGCCGAGCTCGCTCTGGGCGGCGACCTTCCGCAGGATGCGGGCGATCGACCGCTCCAGGTTCCGGACGCCGGCCTCGCGGGTGTACTCGCCGGCGAGCAGGCGCAGCGCACCCTCGTCGACGGCCACCTCGTCGACCTTGAGACCGGCCTTCTCCAGCTGGCGGGGCAGCAGGTGGTCGCGGGCGATGACGACCTTCTCGTCCTCGGTGTAGCCGTCCAGGCGGACCAGCTCCATCCGGTCGAGCAGCGGCTCGGGGATGGCCTCCAGCACGTTGGCGGTGGCGAGGAAGACCACGTCGGAGAGGTCGAGCTCGACCTCCAGGTAGTGGTCGCGGAAGGTGTGGTTCTGCGCCGGGTCGAGGACTTCGAGCAGGGCGGCCGCCGGGTCGCCGCGGTAGTCGGAGCCGACCTTGTCGATCTCGTCGAGCAGGACGACCGGGTTCATCGAACCGGCCTCCTTGATCGCGCGGACGATGCGGCCGGGCAGCGCGCCGACGTAGGTGCGCCGGTGGCCGCGGATCTCCGCCTCGTCGCGGACGCCGCCGAGCGCGACCCGGACGAAGGAGCGGCCCATCGCGCGGGCCACGGACTCGCCGAGCGAGGTCTTGCCGACGCCGGGCGGGCCGACCAGGGCGAGGACGGCGCCGCCGCGGCGGCCGCCGATCTGCCCCAGCCCCTGGTCGGCGCGGCGCTTGCGGACGGCCAGGTACTCGACGATGCGGTCCTTCACGTCGGCGAGGCCGGAGTGGTCGGCGTCGAGGACGGCGCGGGCGCCTGCGATGTCGTAGGCGTCCTGGGAGCGCTCGTTCCACGGGAGCTCCAGGACGGTGTCCAGCCAGGTGCGGATCCAGGAGCCCTCGGGCGACTGCTCGGAGGAGCGCTCCAGCTTGTCGACCTCCTTGAGGGCCGCCTCGCGGACCTTCTCGGGCAGGTCGGCCGCCTCCACGCGGGCCCGGTAGTCGTCCTCCTCGGAGGCGGACTCGCCGTTGAGCTCGGCGAGCTCCTTGCGGACGGCCTCCAGCTGGCGGCGGAGCAGGAACTCCTTCTGCTGCTTGGCGACCCCTTCTTCCACGTCCTTGCGGATGGTGTCGTTGACCTCCTCCTCGGCGAGGTGGTCGCGCAGCAGGGTGAGGGCGTACTCCAGGCGGGCGAGCCGGTCGGCCTCCAGCAGGACCTTGAGCTTCTGCTCGGCGGTGGCGAAGGGGGCGTAGCCGATGTTGTCGGCGAGCTCGCCGACGTCGTCGATGGCGGCGACCCGGTCGACGATCTGCCAGGCGCCGCGCTTGCGCAGCCACTGGGTGGAGAGTGCCTTGTACTCCTTGACCAGCTCGGCGGCGCGGCCGGCCACCGCGGTGCCCTCGGAGGACTCCCGGAAGGGGGTGGTCTCCACCCAGAGGGCGGCGCCGGGGCCGGTGGTGCCGGCGCCGATGCGCACCCGGCGGACGGCGCGGACGAGCGCGGCCGGGTCGCCGTCGGCGAGGCGGCCGACCTGTTCGACGGTGGCCAGGGTGCCGGCGGCGGCGTACGAGCCGTCGAGCCGGGGCACCAGCAGCACCTGCGGCTTGCCCGTGCCGGTCGCCGCAGCCCGGGCGGCCTCGACGGCGGCGCGGACCTCGGCGTCGGACAGGTCGAGCGGGACGACCATGCCCGGGAGCACCACCTCGTCGTCGAGCGGCAGCACGGGCAGGGTGAGCGGAACGGACGTCGATGCCATGATCTCTCCCCAGTCAGCGAAGTTGAGCTGACCTGACTAAGGATTGGCGGGCCGCAGATGTTCCCCGGCGGTCGTTCGCTCTGAGCGATCATCGGCCGGACGCCGGAAGGGCACGGAAAGGCGCAGGTCAGACGCGGGCGGGCTGCGGCGCGGCGGAGCGGCCGGGGCGGCGCAGCGGGCGGCGGGGGCCGCGGCGCAGCGGGCGCCACAGGGCGATGCCGATGAGCAGGGCGGCGGGGTGCCCGATGCCGGTGACGAGGTCGGTGCCGGTGAGGAACTGCTCGGCCACCATCGCCGCGGCGGCGCCGAGGGCGATGGTGCGGCCGGCCGGCGGCAGGAGCCCGGCGAGGGCACCGAGGCTGGCGAGGACGCCGTAGCTGACGCCGATGTCCAGGGTGTCGAGTGCGTCGAGCGGCAGCCGGCGGGCGGCGACGGCGGCCAGCACGGCGGCCTGGGAGAGGAGGGTGGCGCCGACGTGGCCGGCCGCGAAGACCCCGGCCGCGCGGCGGGCGCCGATCCGCCGCTCCAGCGGGGCGACGGTGACCGCGAAGGCCCAGAGGTAGGGCGTCCACACCGGTCCCGCCACCCAGAGGCCGCTGGCCGCGAGGGCGAGCAGGGGGTGGTGCGCGAGGTTGTGAACGTCCGTACTGGAGAGCGCCTGGAGGCGGTGCACCAGCTGCGGGTCGCCGAACCGGGCGAAGAGGGTGGTGCCGAGCAGCAGGGCGAGGTAGCCGAGGGCGAAGGGGTTGCGGCGCGGCGTGGGCAGCGCCCGGCGCAGTCTCCGGAGGAGCCCGGCGCCCGGGCCGCGGCGCGCGCCGGTCAGGCGCCGACCGTCCGCCGCCATGCCGCCTCCGTCCGCCGGATTCCGTCGCCCGCCCCCGTGTGCAACGTGTCGAGGGCGTGCGGAGTCCGCACGGACGGTGCCCGCGGAGACACCGGTGGCCCTTGTCGTGACCACGATACGTTCCATAGCTGGGAGGCTGCTGGGGAAGAGCTGTGAAGAATGCTTGAGCTTCGGCGCACCACGTCCACGCCTTGGTCCGTACCTGCCCTCCGTTCACGGACGAACGACCCAGTAGTAAGTGGCGAACCCGCAGTGCGGGTGCATACAGATCGTTACAGCTGCGAATTTGGCCGGGTAAGGTATCGCCCCGTGCCCGGTCCCGACGGGGGATCGGCATCGATCCGTGGCCCGGATGTGTCCGGGCCACCTGCCGGAATGCCGCCGGTGTCCGTACTCTGCGTGGAGTGCGGGTCGGGTGTGCGGACCACACGGCGCATCCACGCCGCGCAGGGAGCCGACGGCGGAACGGCGCCCCGCGCACGCGGCAGGCCGGGCACAGCCCACGACGGACCAAGACGACTACGACGCGGCGCCGCCACCCCCACAGGTGACCGGCCCGCAGCCCTGGGGGCGGTGGCGTGACCGTGACAGAGATTCAGCAAGACACCGGCAGCAGCCCGGTCGGTACGCAGCGGCGAGTACTGGTGGTGGAGGACGAACCCACCATCGCCGAGTCCATCGCGGCCCGCCTGGGCGCGGAGGGCTTCAAGGTGGCGGTGGCCCACGACGGCCCCGGCGCGGTGGACGGCTTCCACACCTGGCAGCCGGACCTGGTGGTGCTCGACATCATGCTCCCCGGCTTCGACGGCCTGGAGGTGTGCCGCCGCATCCAGGCGCAGCGCCCCGTCCCGGTGCTGATGCTGACCGCCCGCGACGACGAGACGGACCTGCTGGTCGGCCTCGGTGTCGGCGCGGACGACTACATGACCAAGCCGTTCTCCATGCGCGAGCTCGCGGCCCGGGTGAACGTGCTGCTGCGCCGCGTGGAGCGCGCCCAGCAGGCGGCCAGGACGCCGGCGCTCGGCTCGCTGCGCTTCGGCGAGCTGGAGATCGACCACGTGCAGCGCCGGGTGCGGCTCGGCTCGGGCGACGTCCACCTGACGCCCACCGAGTTCGACCTGCTGGCCTGCCTCGCCGCGCAGCCCCGCGCGGTGCTCACCCGCGAGCAGCTGCTCGCGGAGGTCTGGGACTGGACGGACGCCTCGGGCACCCGCACGGTCGACAGCCACGTCAAGGCGCTGCGCCGGAAGATCGGTGCCAGCTGGATCCGCACGGTGCACGGCGTCGGGTACGCCCTGGAGGCACCTCTTTCCTGAGCCGCGCACCGAGGGCTGGGCCGCCGGGGGGCCCGAGCCTTCCCCTGCCGCGCCGCACGACACAGGGGCACGATGACCTTTCCACAGCAACGCAACGGGGACGCCGCCGAGCGTCCCGGCCCCGGCCTGGCCGGCCGGGCCGCCCGCCGGGTGTGGGCCGACATGCGGCCGTTCGACCCGGTGCGGTCCATCAAGGGCAAGCTCGCCCTGCTGGTGATCGTCTCCGTCTGCCTGGCCACCGGGATGGTGGTCGTCGCGATCAGGTCCGAGACGCAGATCCGGATCATCATGATCTTCTCGATGATCGCGTCACTGCTCTTCATGCAGTTCCTCGCGCACGGGCTCACCGCGCCGCTGCGCGAGATGACCGCCGCGGCCCGGGCGATGGCCCGCGGCGACTACAGCGCCCGGGTGGAGACCTCCTCCCGGGACGAGATCGGCGAGCTCGCCGACTCCTTCAACCGCATGGCGGCCGACCTGGAGGCCGCCGACCGGCACCGCCGGGAACTCATCGCCAACGTGTCGCACGAGCTGCGCACGCCGATCGCCGCACTGCGGGCCGTCCTGGAGAACGTGGTCGACGGCGTCGTCCAGCCCGAGCCGAAGACGCTGGGCGCGGCACTGGAGCAGACCGAGCGCCTGGGCCGGCTGATCACCCACCTGCTGGACCTGTCCAAGCTGGACGACGGCGTCGTCCCGCTCGACGCCCGCCCCTTCGACGTCCGGCCCTTCCTGGACGGCGTGCTGCGCGGGGTCACCGTCGACGGCGCCACCGCCGGCGGCGCGTACGGGCGCCGCGGCGACGTGCTGCTGAGCCTGGACGTGGAGCCGGAGGGGCTGACCGCGGTCGCCGACGAGGAGCGGCTGCACCAGGTGGTGGCCAATCTGGTCGACAACGCCTGCAAGCACTCGCCGGCCGGCGGCACCGTGACGGTGCGGGCCCGCCCGGGCGAGGAGGCCGGCGGGCTGCTGCTGCAGGTCGAGGACCAGGGGCCCGGCATCCCGCTGCAGGACCGCGACCGGGTCTTCGAGCGGTTCGGCCGCAGCGGCACCGCGACCGCCCAGGGGCCGGGCAGCGACGGCGGCACCGGCCTCGGCCTCGCCATCGCCCGCTGGGCGGTGGACCTGCACGGCGGCGAGATCCGGGTCGCGGAGACGGACCGGGGCTGCCGCATCGAGGTCACGCTGCCGGGTGACACGCCCGTACCGGCATAGTTGTCACAGAACTGGGACATACCGGGGCCGACCATGCTCGGGGTCGGCCCCGCTCCGCACCCCGACGTCCGTATTGTCAGATTTTATGGGGATAATGGAGCGGAGCAAAGGTGTCCGGTTACCCGCTCCGGCGGGTTTCTAACGCACACAACCGGCCAATTTCCGGCCGACCACTGTGATCTGGGCGACGCCTGGCCAGGGGGGACTGCGCGATCACTGGTCGGAGGCGTAGCCTTAATCCCCGCTGTCCACCATCCCAAAAGGAAGCGGAAGAGGGCGGTTGCCCCGATGTCGCCACACCCTGAAACCCCCAGCTCGGCAAGCACCACTGGCTTCGGCCCCAATGAGTGGCTCGTCGACGAGATCTACCAGCAGTACCTCCAGGACCCGAACTCGGTAGACCGGGCCTGGTGGGACTTTTTCGCCGACTACAAGCCCGGTACCGAGGTGACTCCAGTGACCCAGGCCGCAACCCAGGTCGGCTCCGCGCCGACCCCCGTTGCCGCTGCTGCTCCTGCCGCCCCAGCGGCGCCCGCACCCGCTGCACCGGCCGCGCCGGTCCAGCCGGCGCCCGCGCCGCTCGCCGCGGCCCCTGCCGCGCCGCCCGCGCCGAAGGCCGCCGCACCCGCGGCGCCCGCGCCGGCCGCCCAGGGCCCCGAGCTCGTCCCGCTGCGCGGCCCGGCGAAGGCCGTCGCCTCGAACATGGACGCCTCGCTGGAGGTGCCGACCGCGACGTCGGTGCGTGCCGTCCCGGCCAAGCTGCTGATCGACAACCGCATCGTCATCAACAACCACCTGCAGCGCGCCCGCGGCGGCAAGGTCTCCTTCACCCACCTGATCGGTTACGCCCTCGTCCAGGCCATCAAGGCCTCGCCGGGCATGAACCACAGCTACAAGGTGGAGGACGGCAAGGCCTTCCTGGTCAAGCCGGAGCACGTGAACCTCGGTCTGGCCATCGACCTGGTGAAGCCCAACGGCGACCGCCAGCTGGTCGTCGCGGCCATCAAGAAGGCCGAGACGCTGGACTTCTTCGGCTTCTGGCAGGCCTACGAGGACATCGTCCGCCGGGCCCGCGCCAACAAGCTGACCATGGAGGACTTCACCGGGGTCACCGTCTCGCTGACCAACCCCGGCGGCATCGGCACCGTGCACTCCGTGCCCCGCCTGATGCAGAACCAGGGCACCATCGTCGGCGTCGGCGCCATGGAGTACCCGGCCGAGTTCCAGGGCTCCTCCCCCGACACCCTCGCCCGCCTCGGCGTCTCGAAGATCATGACGCTGACCTCGACCTACGACCACCGGGTCATCCAGGGCGCGGCCTCCGGCGAGTTCCTGCGCACCATCCACCAGCTCCTGCTGGGCGAGCACGGCTTCTACGACGAGGTCTTCGAGTCGCTGCGCATCCCCTACGAGCCGGTGCGCTGGGCGACCGACGTCGCCGCCACCCACGACGACGAGGTCAACAAGACCGCCCGCGTCATGGAGCTCATCCACGCGTACCGCGTGCGCGGCCACCTGATGGCCGACACCGACCCGCTGGAGTACAAGCAGCGCAAGCACCCCGACCTGGACGTCGTCCAGCACGGCCTCACCCTGTGGGACCTGGAGCGCGAGTTCGCGGTCGGCGGCTTCGGCGGCCAGAAGATGATGAAGCTCCGCGACATCCTCGGCCTGCTGCGCAACACCTACTGCCGCACCGTCGGCATCGAGTACATGCACATCCAGGACCCGAAGCAGCGCAAGTGGCTGCAGGAGCGCCTGGAGAAGCCGTACACCAAGCCCGAGCGCGAGGAGCAGCTGCGCATCCTGCGCCGGCTGAACTCCGCCGAGGCCTTCGAGACCTTCCTGCAGACCAAGTACGTCGGGCAGAAGCGTTTCTCGCTGGAGGGCGGCGAGTCCCTCATCCCGCTGCTGGACGCGACGATCGACGCCGCCGCCGAGCACCGCCTGGACGAGGCCGTCATCGGCATGGCCCACCGCGGCCGCCTCAACGTGCTGGCCAACATCGTCGGCAAGCCGTACGGCAAGATCTTCGGCGAGTTCGAGGGCAACCTCGACCCGAAGTCGATGCACGGCTCCGGCGACGTGAAGTACCACCTGGGCGCCGAGGGCACCTTCACCGGCCTGGACGGCGAGGAGATCAAGGTCTCGCTCGCGGCCAACCCCTCCCACCTGGAGGCCGTGGACCCGGTCGTCGAGGGCATCGCCCGCGCCAAGCAGGACATCCTGGACCAGGGCGGCACGACCTTCCCGGTGCTGCCGATCCAGATCCACGGCGACGCGGCCTTCGCGGGCCAGGGCGTGGTCGCGGAGACCCTGAACATGTCGCAGCTGCGCGGCTACCGCACCGGCGGCACCGTGCACGTCGTGGTCAACAACCAGGTCGGCTTCACCGCCGCCCCGGCGTCCTCGCGCTCGTCGATGTACTGCACCGACGTGGCCCGCATGATCGAGGCGCCGATCTTCCACGTGAACGGCGACGACCCGGAGGCCGTGGTCCGCGTCGCGCGGCTCGCCTTCGAGTTCCGGCAGGAGTTCCACAAGGACGTCGTCATCGACCTCATCTGCTACCGCCGCCGCGGTCACAACGAGGCCGACAACCCGTCCTTCACCCAGCCGCTGATGTACGACCTGATCGACAAGAAGCGCTCGGTGCGCAAGCTCTACACCGAGGGCCTGATCGGTCGCGGCGACATCACCATGGAAGAGGCCGAGCAGGCGCTGCAGGACTTCCAGGGCCAGCTGGAGAAGGTCTTCGCCGAGGTCCGCGAGGCGGCCACCGCGCCGGCCCCGGCCGCCAACGGCAAGCCGGTCGCCGACTTCCCGGTCAACATCCGGACCGGCATCTCCGAGGAGATGGTGAAGCGGATCGCCGCCTCGCAGGTCAACCTGCCGGACTGGCTGACCGTCCACCCGCGCCTGCTGCCGCAGCTGCAGCGCCGCGCCGCCTCGGTCGAGGACAACACCATCGACTGGGCCATGGGCGAGACCCTCGCCATC
The DNA here is from genome assembly GCF_040680995.1 of Kitasatospora sp. NPDC051914. NCBI lineage: Bacteria > Bacillati > Actinomycetota > Actinomycetes > Kitasatosporales > Streptomycetaceae > Kitasatospora > Kitasatospora sp. NPDC051914. The sequence goes on along the minus strand of NZ_JBFAXX010000012.1, from coordinate 130,760 downwards.
GGCTCGCTGCTGATGGAGGGCCACCCCGTCCGCCTGGCCGGCCAGGACAGCCGCCGCGGCACCTTCGGCCAGCGCCACGCCGTCCTCATCGACCGCACCACCGGCGAGGACTACACCCCGCTGCTGTACCTGACCGAGGACCAGGCCCGCTTCACCGTCTACGACAGCCTGCTGTCGGAGTACGCGGCGATGGGCTTCGAGTACGGCTACTCGCTGACCCGCCCGAACGCGCTGGTCATGTGGGAGGCGCAGTTCGGCGACTTCGTCAACGGCGCGCAGACCATGGTCGACGAGTACATCGCCTCGGCCGAGCAGAAGTGGGGCCAGCACTCCGGCGTCGTCCTGCTGCTGCCGCACGGCTACGAGGGCCAGGGCCCGGACCACTCGTCCGCCCGCCCGGAGCGCTTCCTCCAGCTGTGCGCGCAGAACAACATGACGGTCGCCATGCCGACCTCGCCGTCGAACTACTTCCACCTGCTGCGCTGGCAGGCGCACAACCCGCACCACAAGCCGCTGGTCGTCTTCACCCCGAAGTCGATGCTGCGTCTGAAGGCCGCGGCGTCGGCCCGGGCCGAGTTCCTGTCCGGCTCGTTCCGGCCGGTCATCGGGGACGCCACGGTGGACCCGTCGCAGGTGCGCAAGGTCGTCATCACCTCCGGCAAGTTCTACTACGACCTGGAGGCGGCCCGCACCGAGCGCGGCGTCACCGACACCGCCCTCGTCCGCGTCGAGCGGCTCTACCCGCTGCCGGTGGCCGAGCTCCAGGAGGAGCTGGGCCGCTACGGCGACGACGTCCAGTTCGTCTGGGCGCAGGAGGAGCCGGCCAACCAGGGTGCATGGCCGTTCATCGCCATGAACCTGGTCGACCACCTGCAGGTCGTCGTAGGCCGCAACGCCAACGGCGCCCGCCTGCGCCGCGTCGCCCGGACGGCCTCCTCGGCCCCCGCGGTCGGCTCGGCCAAGCGCCACGCCGCCGAGCAGCAGGGCCTCGTCGACGAGGTGTTCTCGCTCTGACGCACCGCTGCTGACACAGCGCCACAAGGCCCGGTCCCGCCGTCAGGCGGGGCCGGGCCCCTGCGTTCTCCGCGACCGTTCCTGCGCCCCGGCCGACCTGCCGGACCGTCAGGTCGCTACCGTAGGGGCCGTCGTATCGCACCTTCGGGGGAGCCGCCGCATGTCCAACGATCTGCCGTCCGTGTTCCAGCCGCTGCAGCCGGAGGACCCGAGGGAGGTCGGCGGCTACCGGATCTTCGCGCGGCTCGGTGCGGGCGGCATGGGCCGCGTCTACCTCTCGTACACGCCGGGCGGCCGGCCGGTCGCGCTCAAGGTGGTGCGGGCGGAGTTCGCCGAGGACGGCGAGTTCCGGCGGCGGTTCGCCCAGGAGGTCGCCAACGCCCAGCGCATCCACGGCCTCTACACCGCGCAGGTGATCGACTCCGGCCCGGACGCCGAGGCGCCCTGGCTGGTCACCGCCTACGTGCCAGGCCCCTCGCTGCAGCAGGTGATCCGCGGGCACGGCGCGCTGCCGACCCGCACCGTGCTGCTGCTGATCGGCGGCATCGCCGAGGCCCTGCAGGCGATCCACAGCGTGCAGGTGGTGCACCGGGACCTCAAGCCGGCCAACGTGCTGGTCGCCGAGGACGGTCCGCGGGTGATCGACTTCGGCATCGCCCGGGCCGCCGACGCCACCGCACTCACCGGCACCGGCTACCGGATCGGCTCCCCCGCGTTCATGTCGCCCGAGCAGGCCCAGGGCAGGCCGGTCACCGCCGCCACCGACGTCTTCGCGCTCGGCGCCCTCGCGGCTTATGCGGCCGGCGGCACCCCGCCGTTCGGCGAGGGCCCGGACACCGCGGTGCTCTACCGGGTGGTCCACGAGGAGCCGGACCTGGCGGGCGTCCCCGCCGACCTGCGCGAGCTGCTGGCCCGCTGCCTGGCCAAGGACCCGGCGCAGCGGCCGTCCCCGGCCGAGGTCATCGAGGCGGCCCGCAGCCACCCCGCCGTCGGCGGCCAGCTCCGGTTCGCCGACGACTGGCTGCCCGCCCAGGTGAACACCGAGATCACCCGCCGCTCCGACCTGCCGCGCACACCGCCGACCCCGCTGCCGGTGCCGCCCGCGGCGCCCCCGATGCCGACCGTGCCGGCCACCGCCCCGTCGATCGGGGCCCCGCCGGTACCGACCGCCCCTCCCACCGCTCCTGCGGCGGGCTCGAACATCCCGCCGGCCAGCGGGGTGGCGTCGCCCAGCGGGATGTTCGGGCCCGCCGAGCCGGCCGCGGCCCCCACCGGGCCGATGCCGCCGGTCCACGGCGCCCCGGCCGGGTGGGGCGCTTCGGCGCCCGGTCCGCAGGCCGCCCCGTACCCGGCCGCGCTCCCGCTGCCGCCGACCGCGCCGACGGGCCGCGGCGGTGTCTCCTGGAAGGTGCTGCTCACCGTGGTCGCGGTCACGGCGGTCGCCGGCACCGCGATCGGGGTGGCGCTCAGCTCCGGCGGCGACGACCGCACCGGGTCGGGGACGGCGCCGGGCACCGCCACCGCCGCGGCCGGAGCGGGGACCTCCGGGCCGGCCGGATCCGGGTCCACGGCCGCCACCAAGAAGGCCGCGCCGACCGCGGCGGCGTACACCGCGGTCTACCGCGACACCATTCTGACCATCCCGCCGAACGCCCGGTACGAGTACAACCTCACCACCGGCAAGGTGGTGGCGGACGACGAGTCCTCCTGGTCGGTGAAGACGTTCGGCCCGGAGTTCCGGCTGAAGGACAAGTCGGACGCCTTCGTCGCCGGGGGCGGCGGCGAGCTCACCCCGGAAGCCTGCGCGGCCGGGGTGGACAGCTCCCCGCTCACCACGGTCAAGTTCGAGGCGGTGCCGGTGGGCAGTTCCTTCTGCGTCCGCCTGCGGACCTCCGGCGACCTCGTCGTGCTGAAGACGGTCAAGCTGGGCGACAGCGACGGCGCCGCGACCTGCACCCTCACCTACTGGCGCAAGTCCGGCTGAGCGGCCGGGCCCGCACCCCCGCCGGTCTATCCTGGCCGGGTCACACCCCACCGGACCGGAGCACAGCGTGTACTTCACCGACCGAGGCATCGAGGAGCTGGAGAGCCGTCGCGGCGACGAGGAGGTCACCTTCGAGTGGCTGGCCGAGCGGCTGCGCGAGTTCGTCGACCTCAACCCGGACTTCGAGATCCCGGTCGAGCGGCTGGCCACCTGGCTGGCCCGCCTCGACGACGAGGACGAGGACTGATCCGCAGCACCGCACGCGCACTGCACGACCGGGGCCCGGAAGGCATCCGCCTTCCGGGCCCCGGCACGTGTCGGGGTCGGGTGTCGGGGGCGAGTCGGGGTTGACTTCGCCCCATCGCGATATATCGTGTTAATCAGTCGACGCGATACATCGCGAACGGGAGGACGGGGAATCATGAGCGAGTGGACGGTCGAAGGACCCGAGAAGATCACCATCGACGAGCCGGTCACCGGCCTGCACGTACGGATCATCGGGGGCGCCGTCAACGTCGTGGCCGCCGACGGCCCGGCCCGCCTGGAGGTCACCGAGCTGGAGGGCGAGCCGCTGCAGGTGGACCTCAAGGACGGCGTGCTCACCGTGGCCTACAAGGACCTCGGCTGGAGCGACCTCTCCGAGACCGTGAAGTCCCTCCAGTCGGTCAAGGCGTTCCTCGCCTCGCTGCGCCGCAAGCGCCGCGCCGTCGTCTCGCTCGCCGTGCCGGCCGGCACCGAGGTCAGGATCGGCTCCGCCTCCGCGGACACCACCGTCTCCGGCATCGGCGGCCCGGTCACCGTCCACGGCGCGAGCGGCGCCGTCACCCTGGTCGGCCTCTCCGGGCGCACCCAGGCCAACACCGTCTCCGGCGACGTGGACGCCCAGTCGGTCTCCGGCGAGCTGCGCGTCCACACCGTCTCCGGGCAGCTCACCGTGGTCGCCGGCACCGCCGACAAGGTGCAGGCCAAGACCGTGAGCGGCGCCGTCACGCTCGACCTCGACGTGCAGACGCCCACCGACATCACCGTCACCACGGTCAGCGGCCCGGTCGGCGTCCGGCTGCCCTCGGTCGCGGACGCCAAGGTCGAGGCCGGCACCACCACCGGTGACGTCACCTCCACCTTCGCCGAGCTCACCGTCGCCGGCAGCTGGGGTGCCAAGCGGCTCTCCGGCCAGCTCGGCAGCGGCACCGGCCGGCTCCAGGTGACCACCGTCTCCGGCGCGATCACCGTGCTCCACCGCCCCGAGGACGAGGACGCCCCGGCGCCCGCCAAGGAGCTCACCACCGGCCCCGACCACGGCGGCCCCGACCTGACCAAGGAGGCCTGAGCGATGTCGCCCGTCTTCGGCCACGGCCGGCTCCGGCTCTACCTGCTCAAGCTGCTCGACGAGTCGCCCCGGCACGGCTACGAGGTCATCCGCCTCCTGGAGGAGCGTTTCCAGGGGCTGTACGCGCCCTCCGCCGGCACGGTCTACCCGCGGCTCGCCAAGCTGGAGAAGGAGGGCCTGGTCACCCACAGCACCGAGGGCGGCCGCAAGGTCTACCGGCTCACCGACGCGGGCCGCACCGAACTGGCCGCCCGCCAGGACGAGCTCGCCGAGCTGGAGGTCGAGATCCGCGACTCCGTCGCCCAGCTCGCCGGGGCGATCCGCGAGGACGTCCGGGACACCGCGAAGGACCTCCGCGAGGAGCTGTGGGGCGCCGCCAAGAAGGCCCCCCGCCCGGAGGCCGCCCCCGGCGGCGATGCCTGGGCCGGGCCCTGGGGCGACCGCGAGGCCTGGCAGCGCACCAAGGACGAGTACGAGCGCTTCAAGGCCCAGGCCAAGGAGCAGGCCAAGCGCGCCAAGGAGCAGGAGCGCGCCGCCAAGGCCAAGGCGAAGGCGGCCGAGGAGGAGGCCCGTCGGCTGCGCGAGCAGTCCAAGGCCGCCCGCAGCGCCACCCAGCAGGAGGCCCTGCGGATCAAGCGGCGGGTCGAGGAGCAGGTCCGCGAGCACGCCTCGCGCGGCGACTGGTCGACCGGCCTCACCGAGGGCCTGGCCGAGCTCACCCGCAGCCTGGGCGGGCTCGCCGACGCCGCCCGCTGGGGCCACCAGGCTCCGACCGAGGAGGTCAGGGTGACCCGGATCGACCTCGACAAGGACACCGCGGACGACCCCGCCCCGGCCGACCTGCCCGACTGGGCCCGCACGGATCCGGACGCCGACCCGGCGCGCGAGCTGGAACGCCTGCTCGACCGCTTCCGCGACCGCGTCCGCGACGCCGCCCGCGACAACGGGGTGACCCGCGATCAGCTGACGCAGGCTCGGGCCACCCTGGCCGCAGCGGCCGAGCGGCTGTTCGGCTGAGTACAGAGGCACCCCCCGGGGCCCTGGCGGACGACCGTCCGCCAGGGCCCCGCCGTATCAGGGGGTCAGGACGAGCTTGCCGAAGACGTCGCCCTTGGCGAGGCGGGCGAAGGCGTCGCGGGCCTCGGTCAGCGGCATGACGGAGTCGATGACCGGCCGCACGCCGGAGTTGGCGCACAGCGCGAGCAGCCCGGCCAGCTCCTCCTTGGTGCCCATGGTGGAGCCGACCACCTTGAGCTCCAGGAAGAAGATCCGGTTCAGCTCGGCGGCCTTCGGGCTCGGGCCCGAGGTGGCGCCGGAGATGACGATCGTTCCGCCCGGACGGAGCGACTTCACCGAGTGCGACCAGGTCGCCGCGCCGACGGTCTCCATCACCGCGTCCACCCGCTCCGGGAGCCGGGCGCCGCTCTCGAAGGCGGCGTCGGCGCCGAGGTCCACGGCGCGGGCGCGCTTGGCCTCGTCCCGGCCGGTGACCCAGACCCGCAGGCCGGCGGCCTTGGCGAGGACGATCAGCGCGGTGGAGACGCCGCCGCCGGCACCCTGCACGAGCACGGTGTCACCGGGCTTGACCCCGGCGTTGGTGAAGAGCATCCGGTAAGCGGTCAGCCAGGCGGTGGGCAGGCAGGCGGCCTGCTCGAAGGTGAGCTCGGCGGGCTTGGGCAGCAGGTTCCAGGTGGGCACGGCGACCTTGGTGGCGAAGGTGCCCTGGTAGCGCTCGGTGAGGATGGAGCGCGGCTCGTCCGGGCCGACCCCGTGGCCGCTCTGGCCGACGACGGAGTGGATGACGACCTCGTTGCCGTGCTCGTCGACGCCGGCGGCGTCGCAGCCCAGGATCATCGGCAGGCGCTCGGCGGGCAGGCCGACGCCGCGCAGCGACCAGAGGTCGTGGTGGTTGAGGGTGGCGGCCCTGACCGTGACGACACTCCAGCCCTCGCGGGCCGCGGGCTCCGGGAGTTCGCCCAACTCCAGTGCGCTCAGCGGGTCGTCCGGGTCGATACGGGCAGCGTAGGCAGCGAACATGTCACGGACGATAGCGGCGCGGACACGCGGCCGGTACCACGCAACCGTGTGACCTGCACTACCGGGCCGCCTGCACCACCGGAGCGGGAAAGGGGCGCGGGGGCCTGCGCGGAGCGGAAGGCCGGCAGCTGCTGCCTTCCGTCTCGCGCGGCCCCCGCGCCCCGGGTTCCGCTCTGCGGGTGACCGCTACAGGCGGGCGACGCCCTCGGCGCGGGCGGCCTCGGCGACCGCCCGGGTGACGGCCGGTGCGACCCGCTCGTCGAACGGCGACGGGATGACCTTCTGCGGCGTCAGCTCGTCGGCGACCACGGCGGCGAGCGCCTGGGCGGCGGCCAGCTTCATGCCCTCGGTGATCCGGGTGGCCCGGACCGACAGGGCGCCGGCGAAGATGCCGGGGAAGGCCAGCACGTTGTTGATCTGGTTCGGGAAGTCGCTGCGCCCGGTGGCGACGACCGCCGCGTACTTGTGCGCGACCTCGGGGTGGATCTCCGGGTTCGGGTTGGCCATCGCGAAGACGAAGCAGCCCTCGGCCATGGTGGCCACGACGTCCTCCGGCACGGTGCCGCCGGAGACGCCGATGAAGACGTCGGCGCCGGCCAGCGCCTCGGCCAGCGAGCCCTTGATGCCGGTGCGGTTGGTCAGCGCGGCGATCTCGGCCTTGACGTCGGTGAGGTCCTCGCGGCCCTGGTGCACGACGCCCCGGCGGTCGCAGACGGCCACGTCGCCGATGCCGGCGGCGAGGAGCATCTTGGCGATGGCGATGCCTGCCGCGCCGGCGCCGGAGATGACGGCCCGCAGGCTGCCGATCTCACGGCCGGTCACCTTGGCCGCGTTCCACAGGGCGGCGGTGGTGACGATGGCGGTGCCGTGCTGGTCGTCGTGGAAGACCGGGATGTCCAGGGCGTCCTGCAGCCGGCGCTCGATCTCGAAGCAGCGCGGGGCGGAGATGTCCTCCAGGTTGACGCCGCCGAAGGACGGGGCCAGCCGGACGACGGTCTCGACGATCTCGTCCACCTCGGTGCAGGCCAGCGCGATCGGGACGGCGTCCACGCCGCCGAACTGCTTGAACAGGATCGCCTTGCCCTCCATCACGGGCAGCGACGCCTCCGGGCCGATGTCGCCGAGGCCGAGCACGGCGGTGCCGTCGGTGACGACCGCGACGGTGTTGGCCTTCCAGGTGTAGTCGTTCACCAGCTCGGGCTGCTCGGCGATGGCGGTGCAGACCCGGGCGACCCCGGGGGTGTAGGCGAGGGACAGGTCGTCCGCGTCGCGCACCGGAACCGTGGCCCGGACCTCCATCTTGCCGCCGCGGTGGAGTGCGAAAACGGCGTCGACCGGATCGTCGGTGTCCTGCGTGTTGGGGTGGATGATCTCCGCTGCCACGTTGACCTCTTCGTCAATTGATCAGCGAGGACGCACGGGCCGACGGTCGATCGACGCCGCGGACGCCGCCGCGAGGACGGCGGCGCCGGGTACGCCAGGCGCACCCGGTGTCCGGGGTCGGGGCGCGGCCGCCGGGCTGCGCCCTCGGGTGAGGGTTTTGGGTGTTCTGCGTAGTGCTTCCGGTCGTGCCCAGGCGCATCCGCATCAGTACGGACGGTGAGACGCACCGCTCGAGCCTAGGTCGGACAAAGGCACCGCACCTGTGCCTTTCCGTCCTCGACGTGCACCGTTCACCGCATTGCGGCCCTTGACAGTGCCGGATTCCGGTGGAATCCGGCCGCCGGGGGCGACAGACGGCGGGCGGGACACGCACCCGCAGGAGTGAACGCAGACACGGAAGGGGAGCTGGTGCCTCGGCTACGGAGTCGGCGTCGTCGACTTCCGGTCCTGCGCACCCCGGATCCACCCGCTCGATTGTGAGCAGCGGAACCGGCGGTCTGCCTTCGTTCGTCGGGGGTCACCCGATACCAGATTCTGACATACCCGCGACCTCGGACAGCAGGGAGGGATGGCAGGATCACATTTCCCACACCGACATCCGGACATCCCTGTCCCGCTCGCGGACGGCGCGGCCCCCGCCGGTAAGCCCGTCCAGCACCACCCGCTCTCCCAGGAGGACCCCCGCATGCACGCCAACGCGCCCATATCCGCCAGAGCCCTCGCCGCCGGTGCGGTGCTCGCCGCGGGGTCCCTCCTGCTGACCGCGTGCGGCAGCTCCGGCCCGGCCAAGCCCAGCGCGGACGACCTGCACGGCCGCCTCCCGGAGCGCATCCGGACCGCGGGCGTGCTGAAGATCGCCTCGGACCTGAACTACGCCCCGGTGGAGTTCAAGGCCTCGGACGGCTCCGCCGTGGGCATCGACCCGGACATCGCGACGGCCGTCGGCAAGCAGCTCGGCGTGAAGGTCGAGATCAGCGACACCGCGTTCGACAAGCTGATCCCCGGTCTGCAGGCCAAGGAGTTCGACGTGGCGATGTCCGCCATGACGGACAACCGGCAGCGCCGCGAGGGCACGGACGACAGCGGCAAGCAGGTCAACCCGGGCGTCGACTTCGTGGACTACTTCATCGCCGGCACCTCGATCCTGGTGCCCCAGGGCAACCCGGACAAGATCGGCAAGCTGGACGACCTGTGCGGGCACACGGTGGCCCTGCAGCGCGGCACCACCCAGGCGGCGATCGTCGAGCGCCAGGTCGGCGCCTGCGCCCGGGCCCACAAGCCGCTGACGGTGAACCTCTTCGACAACGACAGCGAGGCCCTGGCCGAGCTGGCGGCGGGCCGCGCCGACGCGGACCTGAACGACTACCCGGTGGCCGCGTACGTCGCCGCCAAGGGCGGCCCCAACGGCACCAAGTTCGAGGTGGTCGGCGCCCAGTTGCAGCCCTCCCCGTACGGCATCGCGGTGTCCAAGGAGAACACCGAGCTGCGCGACGTGCTGGTGAAGGCCATCAACCAGCTGATCCGTACCGGCGAGTACGAGAACATCCTGAAGAAGTGGGAGGTCTCCGGCGGCGCCGTGCAGAACGCGGTCGTCAACGGCGGATTCTGAGTGTCGGACGCTCCGGCCGGGTTTCCCGGCCGGACGGCACCAAGTCTGCATACTTATACGCAGGGTGACAGGAGGTCGGAATTCGTCCGGATAGCGGACAACAAGGCCCCTCGTTATCCGATTTTGATCTGAATCGGGGCCCGTTCACCGTCCGTGAGTGGCAGGATTCCACCCAACTCGGATCGAACATGCCTCCCCCCCGGGGGCGTCCTCCCTGCGAGGCGGTCCGACGTGCGCTCACCTCGGCGGAGGGTGGCGACATGCACGACGTGAAGACCGTACAAAGTGAACGACCGGGCCGGCGCAGCACGACGGAGTGCTACCGCCGACCGGGCGACCGCCACCCCCCGGCGTAGCGCTCCGCTCGTCTCTCCCCCAGGAGGAGATCCCCCTCATGACCGCTCGCACCCTGCGCCCCCGCATCGTCGCGGCAGGCGCCGCCCTCGCGGCCGGCACCCTGTTCCTCACCGCCTGCGGCTCCTCGACGAGCAGCTCCGGTTCGGGTGCCGCGTCCCCGACGAGCTCCGTCAAGGCCGTCGCCGCCGACCCGTCGCTCGCCGCCCTCCTCCCCGCGGACGTCAAGTCCGGCGGCAAGCTCACCGTTGCCACCGACGCCTCCTACGCACCGAACGAGTTCAAGGACGACAAGGGCGCCATCGTCGGCATGGACGTCGACCTCGCCAAGGCCATCGCGGCGAAGCTGGGGCTCTCGGCGGACGTCCAGAACGCGGACTTCACCTCGATCATCCCGGGCATCGCGGCCAAGAAGTACCAGGTCGGCATGAGCTCCTTCACGGACACCAAGGAGCGCGAGCAGACCGTCGACATGGTCACCTACTTCACGGCCGGCTCCGCCATCGCCGTGAAGAAGGGCAACCCGGACAAGATCGACCCCAAGGACCTCTGCGGCAAGAAGGTCGCCGTCCAGACCGGCACCACCCAGGCCGACGAGATCAAGGACGTCCGCAACCCCGACTGCGTGAAGGCCGGCAAGCCCCCGATCCCGGGCGACGGCGACAAGTTCTCCCTGCAGACGGACGTCACCCAGGCCCTGGTGGCCGGTCGCGACCAGGTCATGATGGCGGACTCCCCGGTCGTCGACTACGCGCTGACGCAGACCAACGGGCAGCTGGAGAAGATCGGCGACACCTACGACAGTGCCCCCTACGGCATCGTCATCGCCAAGGGCTCGGAGCTGAGCAAGGCCGTCCAGGGTGCCGTCCAGGCGCTGATCGCCGACGGCACGTACAAGCAGATCCTCGACAAGTGGGGTGTCTCGGCCGGCGCGATCACCACGTCCGAGATCAACGCGGCCAAGAGCTGACGTTCCGCAACGAACCCCCTGAGGCTACTCAACGTGAACCCTATCGATCAGGGGCCGGTGAAGACGGGACGGCCTGAGGCCATCAAGGCCGTCCCGGTCCGCCACCCCGGACGCTGGGCCGGAGCAGTCGTCGTCGCGGTCCTCGCGGCGATGCTGATCCACGCCCTGGTGACCAACCCGGCCTTCCAGTGGTCCGTCGTCGGCGACACCCTGTTCAACGACCAGATCCTGCACGGCCTGCTCGTCACCCTCGAACTGACCGCCCTGGCCATGGTCATGGGCGTGATCGGCGGCATCGTCCTCGCGGTGATGCGACTCTCGCCGAACCCGCTGCTCTCCGGCGTGGCCTGGGTGTACATCTGGGTCTTCCGCGGCACCCCCGTGCTGGTGCAGCTGGTGTTCTGGAACTTCCTGGCCGCCATCTGGCCGAAGCTGTCGATCGGCATCCCGTTCGGCCCCGAGTTCGTCTCGGGCTCGACCAACAACCTGATCCCGGTCTTCGTCGCGGCGCTGCTGGGCCTCGGCCTGAACGAGGCCGCCTACATGGCGGAGATCGTCCGCGGTGGTCTGCAGTCGGTGAGCGAGGGCCAGACCGAGGCCGCGCACGCGCTCGGCATGAGCCGGTTCCAGACGATGAAGCGGATCGTCCTCCCGCAGGCGATGCGCGTGATCATCCCGCCGACCGGCAACGAGACCATCTCGATGCTGAAGACCTCTTCCCTGGCGAGCGTCATCGCCCTGGAGGAGCTCTACCAGGCCGGTCACAACATCTTCTCGCGCACCTTCCAGACCATCCCGGTCCTGATCGCGGTCAGCATCTGGTACCTGATCCTGACCTCGATCCTCACGGTCGGGCAGTATTACATCGAGCGGCACTACGCCCGCGGCGCCAACCGCACGCTGCCGCCGACCCCGCTGCAGCGGATCCGCGGCCTGTTCACCGGCCGGCGCAAGCCGTCGAAGGCGCACGACGTGGTCCCGGGTCTGGAAGGAGGCGGTCACCTGTGAGCGATCTGGCGAAGACCCCCGCCGACGCGACCCGTGCCATGGTGCGGGCGGAGGGCGTCCACAAGTCCTACGGCCTGGTCCAGGTGCTCAAGGGCATCGACCTGGAGGTCAAGCAGGGCGAGGTGTTCGTGCTGGTCGGCCCCTCGGGCTCCGGCAAGTCCACCTTCCTGCGCTGCATCAACCACCTGGAGAAGATCAACGCCGGCCGGCTCTACGTCGACGGCGACCTGGTGGGCTACAAGCAGAAGGGCGACCGGCTCTACGAGCTGAAGGACAGCGAGGTGGCGCGCCAGCGGCGCGACATCGGCATGGTCTTCCAGCACTTCAACCTGTTCCCGCACATGACGGCGCTCGAGAACGTCATCGAGGCGCCGGTGCAGGTCAAGGGCGAGAGCAAGTCCGCCGCCAAGGAACGGGGCATGGCCCTGCTGGAGCGGGTCGGCCTGGCCGACAAGTCCGGCAACTACCCGTCCCAGCTCTCCGGCGGCCAGCAGCAGCGTGTCGCGATCGCCCGTGCGCTCGCCATGCAGCCCAAGCTGATGCTCTTCGACGAGCCCACCTCGGCGCTCGACCCCGAGCTGGTCGGCGAGGTCCTCGACGTCATGCGCGGCCTCGCCGAGGAGGGCATGACCATGGTCGTGGTCACCCACGAGATGGGCTTCGCCCGCGAGGTCGGCGACGCGCTGGTCTTCATGGACGGCGGCGTGGTCGTCGAGTCCGGCGACCCGCGCGAGGTGCTCAGCAACCCGCAGCACGAGCGGACCAAGCTGTTCCTGTCCAAGGTGCTCTGACCCTGCGGTCCGCGAAGGCGCCCGCCACCCCCCGGGGAGGCGGGCGCCTTCGCGTCGGCCCGTCCAGGTAATACCCTTGAGGCAGCTTGCCTGTTACCGCCCCGGAAGGACCACTCGTGGAGCTCGCCTCGTACGCCGACTACGCCGTTCGGCTGGTCAACACCGAGGAGCCGGACCGCGGCCGGGACGCGCTGACCTCGGTGGACTCCGTCCGGGCCCTGTTCGGGACGGCCGGCCGGGCCGCCGCCCTCGCCGACGAGGCCGACCTGCCGCGGCTGCGGGGCGTCCGCACCCGGCTGCGCGGCGTCTTCGAGGCGGCCGCCGGGGGCGAGGAGGTCCGGGCCGTCGACCTGCTCAACAGCCTGATGGTCGAGTACCCGGTCAGCCCGCTGGTCTCCGGCCACGACTACCTGGACGAGGCCGGCCGCCCGCGCTGGCACCTCCACCTGGCCGACAACGCCGCCACCGCCACCGCCAACTTCACCGCGGTCGCCTGCATGGGCCTGGCCATCCACCTCACCGAGCTCGGCGCCGACCGGCTGGGCATCTGCCAGGCCGCCCCCTGCCGCAACGCCTACCTGGACACCTCGACCAACCGCTCGCGCCGCTACTGCTCCGACCGCTGCGCGACCCGGGCCAACGTCGCCGCCTACCGCGCCCGCAAGCGCGAGGAGGCGGCCCGCGCCGCCCTCGCCGCCCGCGACTGAAGCCCCACGGCACCGGGGCGGCCGACGAGGGACGCGGGGAACCGCGCCCCTACGGCTCCACGTCCAGCGGGCGGAAGGCGCCCAGCCGGGCGGCGAGCGCCGGGAGGCGGGCCAGCAGCACGCCGTTCAGGGCGCGTTCCAGGGCGGGTGCCGGGGCCAGCCAGGCCGGGCGGGGCCGCAGCCGCAGCAGGACGCGGCCGAGCACCAGTTCCGCCGGCACCGCCCCGTACTCGCGGCTGTCGGTGGTCACCAGCGGGTTGTCCGACAGCAGCCACCAGCCGCCCGGACGGCGTCCGGCCGCCCGCTTCACCAGCAGCAGGTCCTGCCGCAGCGGGTGCCGCACCAGCACCACGGCCCCCGGCCTGATCCGGGCGCCGTAGCGGACCAGCACCCGGTCCCCGTCGCGCAGCGTGGGCCGCATCGAGGGGCCCGCCACGTCGACCACCCCGAGCGGCAGCAGACCGCCGCCGCCCGCCTCCCTCTCCTCGGCCATCCGCTCTCCCCTGCCCGTGCGTCGCCGTCCAGTGTCCAGCATGGCGGCGCGCCCGGCGCCCGCCCGATATCGACCGGTTGGGCCTCCTCCTTTTGCCCTAGGCCCCCGGGCCGACCGCGAAACGGGGCGGGCGGCGGGGTAATCTCGCTCGCGGGAAGACGATCTAAGGAAGGACTCCCATGTTCTCTCGTCTGTTTGCTCCGCGGGCCACCGCGCACGCCCACTGCGACCTGCCCTGCGGCGTGTACGACCCGGCCCAGGCCCGTATCGAGGCCGAGTCCGTGAAGGCCACTCAGGAGAAGTACCAGGCCAACGAGGACCCGCACTTCCGTGCGCGCGCCATCGTCATCAAGGAGGAGCGCGCCGAGCTGGTCAAGCACCACCTCTCGGTGCTGCACACCGACTACTTCAAGGCCCCGCACTTCGAGGCCTACCCGCAGCTGCACGACCTGTTCAACAGGGCCGGCAAGGCCGCCTCGGCCGCCAAGGCCTCCACGGACCCGGCCACCGGCCAGGCCCTGCTCGACCTGATCGCCGAGATCGACCGCATCTTCTGGGAGACCAAGAAGGCCGCCTGATCACGCATCAGTGACTCCGAAGGCCCGTCCGCGTCCGTCGCGGCCGGGCCTTCGGCATGTCGGCCGGGTGGCGGCGGCGTACGCTCGTGTCACGGGTCGGACCGCCCGGCCGGGCCCGTCGTCCGAGCGAGGGAGGCCGCGATGGGCACAGCGGCACCCGGCCGCCGGCCGCCCCGGCGGCACCGCCGCAGGACGGCCGGATCGCCCCTCGGGCCGCGGTCCGGGCCACGGGCGGGCGGGCCCCTGCCGGCCCCGCCGCCGGAGGTCCGCGGAAATTAACCTTTCCGCCCGGCCGGTGCGTCCGAGTACCCTCGCCGTATGATCCGCACCGCCCTGGCCACCGACGTCCCCGTCATCCACGCCATGATCCGCGAGCTCGCCGAGTACGAGCGGGCCCTGGACGAGGCACGGGCCACCGAGGAGCAGTTGCACGACGCGCTCTTCGGGGAGCACCCGGCGGTGTTCGGGCTGATCGCCGAGGACGACGCCACCGGCGAGCCGGTCGGCTTCGCCCTGTGGTTCCGCAACTTCTCCACCTGGCGCGGCACCCACGGCATCTACCTGGAGGACCTCTACGTGCGCCCGTCCCGGCGCGGCGGCGGCCACGGCAGGGCGCTGCTGGCCGAGCTGGCCCGGATCTGCACGGAGCGCGGGTACGGGCGGCTGGAGTGGTCGGTCCTGGACTGGAACGAGCCGTCGATCGGCTTCTACAAGTCGCTCGGCGCGGTGCCGATGGACGAGTGGACGGTCTTCCGACTGGCCGACGGCGCGCTGGCCGAGCTCGGCGGGTCGGCAGGGCGGTGAGCGGCCGGGTCGCCCGTTCCCGTGATCGTGGCCGGAGATCGCGACATCGGCCCGCCGATCGCGGTAACGTCTCGGGCGGATGCGTGGCGTTCGGGGAGCCCCGGGTGGGTATGAACCGGTTCGTACCGCACCACCCCTCGGACGAGTTGGGGCGAAGCAGTTGAGCGAAGCAAGAGGAAGTGCCGCGGCCGTCCGGCCGCAAGCACCGCGCGTCACCCAGGAGGTGAGGGTGTCCCAGATCGACGGTGAGCCCGACGTGAAGGACTTCGTCGAGGTCCGGCTGCCCGCGGCGGGTGCCTACCTCTCGGTGCTGCGAACAGCGACGGCGGGCCTCGCGGCCCGCTTGGACTTCACCCTGGACGAGATCGAGGACCTCCGCATCGCGGTGGACGAGGCCTGCGCCATCCTGCTCCAGCAGGCGGTGCCGGGCTCCGTGCTCAGCTGCGAGTTCCGGCTGGTCGGAGACTCGCTCAAGGTCACCGTCGCCGCGCCGACGACCGACGGCCGCGCCCCCGAGCGGGACACCTTCGCCTGGACGGTGCTCTCCGCACTGGCCGGCGAGGTGGACTCGTCCGTGGGCGAGGACAACACCGTCAGCATCAGCCTGCACAAGAAGCGCGGCGGGTCTCCTGCCCAGCCGTAGCGCCGTGCGCCCAGGGCCGTACGCGCAGGTGTCGACCTGCGAGGACGACATTCCGCGCGTGCGGCTCCCCCGTACCGCAGTCCGCTGCGGTACACCCAGTGAGAAGTGCTCCCGGAACGGAACGGGTGATCGCCGTGAGTGATCTGGACCGCACAGGTGCCACCGGGGTGCCTGCGGCCACCGCAGACGTGGCCGTACCGCCCCAGGCGAGCGCTGCCCGCATCGCCGACGCCTCCCCGACTGACGACGCGTACCCGAAGGACGCCCGCCCGATGAGCCAGCCGACCGATCCGACACCGGAGCAGCCCGCAGCGGCGGACGCGCCCGCGGACGAGGAGCTGCGGACCGCCGCAACCGTCGTGCGCGGCGCGGTGCCCGCCCAGGGCCACCGCTCGGCGGCGCCGGACCGGGAGGCCGCCAGGGCGCTCTTCGTGCGGCTGGCCGAGCTGCCGGAGGGCTCGCCGGAGCGGGTGGAGATCCGCAACCAGCTGGTGCGGATGCACATCCCGCTGGTCGAGCACCTGGCCCGGCGGTTCCGCAACCGCGGCGAGCCGCTGGACGACCTGACCCAGGTCGCCACCATCGGTCTGATCAAGTCCGTGGACCGCTTCGACCACGAGCGCGGGGTGGAGTTCTCCACCTACGCGACGCCGACGATCGTCGGCGAGATCAAGCGGCACTTCCGGGACAAGGGCTGGGCGGTCCGGGTGCCGCGCCGCCTGCAGGAGCTGCGGCTGTCGCTGACCACGGCGACCAGCGAGCTCTCGCAGCGGCACGGGCGCTCCCCCACCGTGCACGAGCTGGCCGAGCACCTCGGGATCTCCGAGGAGGACGTGCTGGAGGGGCTGGAGTCGGCCAACGCCTACTCCACGCTCTCCCTGGACGTGCCGGACAGCGACGACGAGTCGCCCGCCGTGGCCGACACCCTCGGCGCGACGGACGAGGCCCTGGAGGGCGTGGAGTACCGGGAGTCGCTCAAGCCGCTGCTGGCCCAGCTGCCGCCGCGCGAGCAGAAGATCCTGGTGCTGCGCTTCTTCCGCAACATGACGCAGTCCCAGATCGCCGCCGAGGTGGGCATCTCGCAGATGCACGTCTCGCGGCTGCTCGCCCGCACCCTGGCCCAGCTGCGGGAGAAGCTCCTCGTCGAGGAGTGAGCCGGACGCGGAGGAGCGGCGGGGGCGCGGTGCGGACCGCGCCCCCGCCGCTCCGTCGTTCTCAGCCGCGGTCGCCGTACAGGGCCGCGGTGACCTTGGGGTTGAGCAGCGAGACGATGCCGGCCAGGCCGAGCAGGCCGACGGCCACCGCGGCGACCCGCACGGCGCCGCCGCCCTGCCACATGTAGTAGGCGACCGGCAGGCAGATCGAGTTGGTCAGCACGGCCGGGCTGCGGCCCCAGCGGCGCAGCCGCAGCAGTGCCCGGCCGGCCAGCAGCGGGAAGAGGCCCATCAGCAGCAGGACCGCGGCGCCGGCCTCGCTGCGGCCCAGTGCGGCCTGGTCGCCGACCAGACCGGCGACGACGTCGTAGAGGCCCCAGCCGGCCAGTGCAGCACCCTCCAGCAGGGTGATCGCGGCACCCGTCAGCAGCGGGGCCGGGCGGTCCCCGGCGGGGCTGCGGGAGCCCTCCTGGCCGGGTGCGGGGGCGGACGGGGGCTGGGCGGTCTCTGCGGTCACTCCAGCAGGGTAACCGTCGCGTCCCGCGTACCGACCCGTAGGCTGGCGTTCATGCGCGCTCTCCTGGTCGTGAACCCGAAGGCGACCACCACCAGTGGCCGCACCCGCGACGTGCTGATCCACGCCCTGCGCAGCGACCTCAAGCTGGAGGTCGCCCAGACGCTCTACCGGGGGCACGCGCGCGACCTGGCGCAGGCCGCGGCCGAGGACGGCGGGGTCGACCTCGTGGTGGCCCTCGGCGGGGACGGCACCGTGAACGAGGTGGTGAACGGGCTGTTGGCGCACGGCCCGTCCGACCGGGTGCCGCGCCTGGCGGTGGTGCCGGGGGGCTCGACCAACGTCTTCGCGCGGGCGCTCGGCCTGCCGAACCACCCGGTGGAGGCGACGGGCGCGCTGCTGGACGCGCTGGCCGCGCGCCGTGAGCGGGCGATCGGCCTGGGCAAGGCGCTCTCCGAGGGGCATTCGGACCGCTGGTTCACCTTCACCGCGGGGCTGGGCTTCGACGCCGGCGTGGTCGGACGGGTGGAGGCGCAGCGCAGGGAGGGGCGCAGATCCACGCACGCGCTCTACGTCAACCAGGCGCTCCGGCACTACGTCACCGAGCGTGAGCACCGCCGGAAGGGCCCCGTCACCCTGGAGATCAACGGGCAGGAGCCGGTGCCGGGCCTGGTGCTGTCGATAGTCAGCAACACCTCGCCGTGGACGTTCCTGGGGAACCGTCCGGTCTACCCCTCGCCCTCCGCGTCCTTCGAGACGCACCTTGACATCTTCGGCATCACTCGAATGACGGCGTTCGGCACGGCTCGAACGGTCCGTCAGATTCTGCGGTCGCACACCCCTGCGGAAGGCGGCGCCGCGGCTCCTGGACCGTCCGGGAAGCACGTCGTCTCCTATCACGACGTTCGGCACTTCACCTTGGTTTCAGAGGAACCGGCCCCGTTTCAGGTCGACGGGGACCACCTTGGAGACAGGAGTCGCGTCAGTTTCACAGGCGTTCGGCGGGCACTGCGTGTGATTGTGTGACCAGAAGGGGGCTCCTCCCTTCTTCTCGAACGCGCTAGCCCCCTTCACCCCATAGAAGTACGGGCTGTGAGCTATGCGACACCGAAGAATCAAAAATTCCTTGCCGAAGGGGGTTGTATCCGGGCCTGAGGTTTGCGAACCTCTACATGGCGATCGGGACGGGCCGCAGCGGGACACGCGGCACTCCCTCGAATCGCCCGAACCCCACCTCAGCACAGACCGCCCGGGCCCGATGGGCCTTTGGTCGCTTTTGTTGTTGCGGGATTCGTGAAAGCGTTCACATTCACAAGCCGTCGATTGCGTCGGCCGGGCCACCGCCCGCCGACCGGAGGAGTTGGACGACCATGGACTGGCGCCACCGCGCTGTCTGCCGCGAAGAGGACCCGGAGCTGTTCTTCCCGATCGGGAACACCGGTCCTGCTCTGCTGCAGATCGAGGAAGCCAAGGCCGTGTGCCGCCGCTGTCCCGTCATGGACCAGTGCCTGCAGTGGGCGCTCGAGACCGGTCAGGACGCCGGCGTCTGGGGCGGTATGAGCGAGGACGAGCGTCGTGCGATGAAGCGCCGCGCCGCCCGCAACCGCGCCCGCACCGCCTGACACGCCGTCGGCACCATCCGATCAACCCATGATCAAAGGTCCTGTCTCCCGGTGTTCCCAGGGCCTTCCGCACGATGGGTCGCGCATCACGGCGCGACCCGGACGACGCCGAGCCGCCAGGGGCCTTGATACTGCTCACTGAGAGCAATATCGTGGACCTGGGCCGCTCACCGTGTGCAACACGAGGAGCGCGTCGCACCCACAGAGCCCCCGTTCCGGCCGACTCCCCCCGACGGCCGGAACGGGTTGAGAGGCCCTGCCGACCCACCCCCCCGGTCGGCAGGGCCTCGTGGCGTTCCCGGCCCCCGAGGTCTACCGGACGGGGATCTCCAGGACGACCTTCGTCCCACCGTCCGGGGCGGCGACCATGTCGAAGGTGCCGCCGAGTTCGCCGGTGACCAGGGTCCTGACGATCTGCAGGCCCAGGTTGCCGGCCTGCTGCGGGTCGAAGCCCTCGGGCATGCCGCGGCCGTCGTCCTGCACGGTGATCAGCAGGTACTCCTCGGGCCTGGCCCCGCCGTTCCAGCTGTCCGACCAGCCCATGCCGGTGGCGGGGGCCCTCCCCCGCAGGGCGCTGACCTCCAGGTTGCCCGCCGCCTTCGGGCCGAAGGCGTGTTCCAGCGCGTTCTGCATCAGCTCGTTGAGGATCATGGCGAGCGGAGTGGCGACCTCGGCCGTCAGGATGCCGAAGCTGCCGGTGCGCTTGGTGCTGACCAGCCCGTCCTGGGAGAGCTCCATCACCATGGCGAGCACCCGGTCGGCGATCTCGTCGAAGGCGACCTGCTCGTCCAGGGTCTGCGAGAGCGTCTCGTGCACGATGGCGATCGAACCGACCCGACGGACGGCCTCGTCCAGCGCGGCGCGGCCGGCGTCGGAGTCCATCCGGCGGGACTGCAGCCGCAGCAGGGCGGCGACGGTCTGCAGGTTGTTCTTCACCCGGTGGTGGATCTCCCGGATGGTGGCGTCCTTGGTCATCAGCTCGCGGTCGCGCCGCCGCAGTTCGGTGACGTCGCGGCAGAGCACCAGGGAGCCGGTGAGGGTGCCCTTCGGCTTCAGCGGGATGGAGCGGATGATGACCACACCGCCCTGGGCCTCGACCTCGGTCTGCCGCGGGGCCCAGCCGCTGGCCATCTTGACCAGTGCCTCGTGCACCGCGGTGCGCGAGGGAGGCGCCAACTCGGCGGTGGCGCGGCCGAGATGACTGCCGACCAGGTCGGTGGTGAGGCCGATCCGGTGGTAGGCGGAGAGCGCGTTGGGGCTGGCGTAGGTGACGATGCCGTCGGCGTCGAGCCTGATCAGGCCGTCGCCGACCCGCGGCGCCGTGTCCATGTCGGTCTGCTCGGCCGGGTAGGGGAACGTTCCTGCAGCGATCATCTGCGCCAGGTCGGAGGCGCTCTGCAGGTAGGTGAGCTCCAGCCGGCTGGGGGTGCGGACGGTCAGCAGGTTGGTGTTGCGCGCGATCACGCCCAGCACCCGGCCCTCGCGCCGGACGGGGATCGACTCGACCCGGACGGGCACCTCCTCGCGCCACTCCGGGTCGCCCTCGCGCACGATCCGGCCCTCGTCGTAGGCGGCGTCCAGCAGCGGGCGGCGGCCGCGCGGGACGAGGTGGCCGACCATGTCGTCCTGGTAGGAGGTCGGCCCGGTGTTGGGGCGCATCTGGGCGACCGAGACGTACCGAATGCCGTCCCAGGTGGGGATCCACAGGACGAGGTCGGCGAAGGAGAGGTCGGAGAGCAGCTGCCACTCCGAGACCAGCAGGTGCAGCCACTCCACGTCGGCACCGGTGAGGGTGGTGTGGCGGCGGACGAGTTCGTTCAGCGAGGGCACAGGGCGAGCCTAACGAAAACGGCCCGGCGGGACCTGTCGCGATGTTGTCCAGACCAATCCAGGGAGACCCCTGGACAACCGCAATTGGTCTAGTCCACAATGGGAAACGCACCAAGGAGAGGCCCCCCGCGCACACTGCCCTGACCGCGCGAGGCCGCTCCTCGGTCGGCGCACCGGCGGTCCGGGAGTCCCGCACAACTCCCGGCCGTACCGGCCGCCGACGACAGCTCCGGGCTGCGGTGCCGCACGGGTTGAGGGTCCTGTGTCGGCGCCGTGGCCCGTAGTGCTTTCCGCCGCCGGGCGGAAACGGCAGAAGGGGCGCGGTGAACCGCGCCCCTTCGTCGTGTGCCCGGCGTCAGTGCGTCTCGGTGACCTTGGCCAGCGCGCGCGGCGCGTCCGGGTCCTGGCCGCGGGCGATGGTGACCTCGTACGCGAGCAGCTGGAGCGGGAGGATCTCCAGGATCGGCTGGACCTCCTCGGGGACGCCGGCCGGCAACGCGAAACCGGCGGAGGCCGCGTCCACCTGGGACTGCTGGCCGACGACCACCAGGTCGGCGCCGCGGCCGCGGAGGCGGTCCAGCACCGGCTGCAGCGCCTCGCCGCCCTTGCCGTCCGGAACGATCGCGATCACCGGCGAGACGTTGTCCACCATGGCCAGCGGGCCGTGCAGCAGGTCGGCGCCGGAGAACGGCGAGGCCGGGATGTAGGTGGTCTCCATCAGCTTCAGCGCCGCCTCGCGGGCGGTCGGGTAGCCGTAGCCGCGCGAGGTGATGACCAGGCGCTGGGCGAAGCGGTACCGCTCGGCGAGCGCCTTGACCTCCGACTGGCGCTCCAGGATGCCGGCGGCCAGGCCGGGCAGCCCCTTGGCGGCCGAGCCGTCGCCGCCGCGCAGGCCCTCGACGAACAGGTAGAGGGCGAGCAGCTCGGCGGTGTACGTCTTGGTGGCGGGCAGCGCCTTCTCCGGGCCGGCCATCACGTCGATGTGGAACTCGGAGACCTCGGCCAGCGGGGAGCCGGCGTTGTTGGTCACGGCCAGGGTGATGGCGCCGGCCTCGCGGGCGGCCTTGGTGGAGGCCACCAGGTCGGGCGAGCCGCCGGACTGGCTGACGGTGATCACCAGGCAGTCGGTGAGGTCGGGCCTGGCGCCGTACGCGGTGGTGGTGGACATCGAGGTGAGGCCGGCCGGCTTGCCGAGCAGGACCTCGATCAGGTACTTCGCGTAGAGCGCCGCGTTGTCGGAGGTGCCGCGGGCGGTCAGCAGGACGAAACGCGGGTTGCGGGCGGCGATCCCGGCCGCGATCTCGCGGATCCTGGGGGCGCCCTCGTCGAGGATGCGCTGCAGGACGGCCGGCTGCTCGGCCATCTCCGCCGCCATGATCCTGCCGGGGACGGTCTGCGGGTCGGACATCGGGTGTGCCTCCGTTGAGATGGTTCTGCCCCGCGGCGGGCTGCTGCCCGGCAGGGACCTCACGGCGGCGAGTCCGCACACTCGCTGCAAAAAAGGGTGGTGCCGCTCGATCCTACGGTGCGCGGGCCCCGGAACGAATTCCGGAGCCCGCCCGCGCGGCTCAGGACGGGTTGTTGATCAGCTCGTTGATCCTGGCGTCGGCGGCCTTGGTCGCGGCCTCGACCGAGGTGCCCTTGAAGATGTCGTTCAGCATCTCGACCAGGACGTTCTGCTTCTCGATCGCGGCCCAGCCGGGCGCGACCGGGGTGAACCAGGCGTCCGGGACGGCGTTGGCGGCGGCCGCGGTGGCCGGCTTGTTCTTCAGCGGGGCGAGCTGGGTGAGGTTGTTCGGCAGCGTGTCCTTGCCGGCCAGCACCTGCTGCGACTTGGCGCTGGTGAACATCCTGATCCAGTCCTTGGCGAGGTCCTGGACCTGCGACTTCGCGGTGACCGCGAGGTCGGAGCCGCCGATGAAGGAGGGCAGCGGCTTGCCGTTCGGGCCGGGCATGCCGGCGACCTTCACCACGTCCTTGAGCTTGGGGTCGCCGGAGAGCGGCTCGGACGCGGCGGCGGCCTCCCAGCCGTTGCCGTAGAGCATCGCGGTGCGGTGCTTGCCGAGCACGGCCGCCTGGTCGAGCTCGTTCACGGTCAGGTCGCCGTGGTTGTACTTCTTCACCAGGTCGACGAAGTGGGAGATGCCCTGCTGGGCCTCGGGCTCGCCGAGCGTGCCGTGCCAGCGGCCGCCGCTGTCGAAGCGGGCGATGGAGCCGCCGTACGCGGTGACGTAGGACATGGCCGCGTACCAGTACGGGCCCGGCAGGTAGAGGGCGGAGAAGCCCTTCTTGTCGCGGTTCTTCGCCTGGATCCTGTCGAGGGCGGCGAGCAGCTCGTCCTCGGTGGCGGGGACGCCGGCGCTGCCGGTGGCCTCCTCGAACATCGCCGAGTTGTAGAGGGCGACGCGGGCACCCGCGTAGTAGGGGACGCAGTAGAGCTTGCCCTGGTAGGTGCAGGTGTCGACCAGGCCGCGGATCCAGGTCTGGTTGTTGTCGAAGGTGGTGCGGTCCACCGGCGCGAGCGAGCCGTTGAGGATGTACTTCATCGTCTCGGTGTTGCCGAGTTCGACCACGTCGGGGACGCGCTCGCCCTCCAGGGCGGCGTCCAGGTTGCCGATCTTGTCCTTCCAGGTCTGGTACCTGAGCCGGAGCTCGGCCCCGGGGTACTTGGCGGCGAACTCGTCGTTCACCTGCTGCACGAGCTCGGGCCAGCTGGTCTGGGCCTCGCCCATCAGCCAGACGGTCACCGTGCCGGTCGCGGCGGAGGCCGAGGCCGCCCGGTCCTGCCCGGCGGGGGTGCCGCTTCCGCACCCCGCCACGGTGGCCAGCAGCGCCGTCATGCCGATCGCAGCCGTCAACTGCCGCTTCACGCTTCCTCCGGAGGGTCGGGGAAGGTCTGCGCATTGGTACAGACCAGTTCGCAGAGCGTGGACCAGACCAATGACGGAGTCAACGGTGCGCGGGAGCGTGTGCACCAGTCGTTGCAGAGCCGTTGTCAAGCTGGCGCGCAGCGTGAGCACGCACTCACCACACGCTCCATTAGGGCCCCCTTAAGGAGCACTTGAGGGCGGGTTGGGCCACAGGCGGATCGTTCGCCATCTATGCCCGTTCGTGGGTCATTCGCCCGATTTTCCGGCCGAGATGGTCCAGGCCAAACCCCGTCGACCACCAGAAGCGCACGGCTGTGTCAAGCGTTGATAACGGTGCGCCCCGAGGCGTCGAGAACCCTTGACGGTGCTCTTTGGTACGTGCCAATCTCCAGGGCAGTTGGTCTACACCAATGGTCTACTCCACCAAGTCGGTTGCCGCTCCACCCGTGCAGTTCCCCCATCGCAATCACCGGTGACATTCCCCCTGGCACGACGCTTCAGGGCCACGCCCCCACAGCCCGGTGCCACACCTTGCTCATCCCTCTGGAGGATGGTTTGAACCGCAAGATCGCCGCCGTGGCCGCCATTGCCACCGTTCTCGTCGCGTCCGCCTGCTCCTCGTCCGGCTCCTCCGGCGACGCCAAGCAGGCCACCCTCAGCAAGGACGGCAAGGGCAAGAAGATCACGGTCTGGCTGATGGACGACGCCCAGAAGGGCTGGCCGTCGGTCGTCGAGGCTGCCAAGAAGCAGTTCAAGGAGGAGACCGGCGCCGACGTCGACATCCAGTGGCAGACCTGGACCAACTACACCACCAAGCTCGACACCGCCCTCCTCTCCGGCAACGCCCCGGAGGTCATCGAGCTCGGCAACACCCAGACCGCCAAGTACATCGAGGCCGGCTCCTTCGTCGACCTGACCGGTGTGAAGTCCCAGTTCGAGAACTCGGACAAGTACCTGGACTCGCTGGCCGCCTCCGGCCAGACCGCGGACGGCTCCAAGACCTACGCGATCCCCTACTACGCCGGCGCCCGCGTCCTGATCTACCGCAAGGACCTCTTCGCCGCGGCCGGCGTGGCCAACCCGCCGACCACCCTGGCCGAGCTGAAGGACGCCCTCGCCAAGGTGAAGGCCGCCAACGCCTCCACCCCGAACTTCTCCGCCCTCTACCTCCCGGGCCAGAACTGGTACACCGCCGCCTCCTTCGGCGCCGGCACCTTCGGTGTGAAGAACATCGTCGCCAAGAGCGACGGCGACAAGTGGACCGGCACCCTGACCGACCCCAAGTTCGTCGAGGGCGTCAAGGTCTGGAACGACCTGCAGAAGGAGTTCTCGGTCGGCGGCACCACCACCGACGAGGCCACCCAGGACGCCCTGATGGCCAAGGGCAACATCGCCGCCATCGTCGGCAACGGCTGGGAGCTCGGCCAGGTCGCGGACCCGAAGGTCGGCGACCCGGGCCTGAAGGACAAGCTCGCCAGCATCGCCCTGCCGGGCGCCGCGGCCGGCCAGCCCACCCCCGCCTTCCTCGGCGGCTCCGACCTGGCCGTCCCGGCCAAGTCCGCCAACCCGGGCCTGGGCGCGACCTTCCTGCAGATCTTCACCAACACCAAGCAGCAGACCGAGCTGGCCAAGTTCGCGATCCCGAACGCCAAGAACCTGGTCGCCGCCTACAAGGCCGCCGCGCCGGCCAACAAGGCGACCGGTGACGCGGCCGAGGGCCAGACCTGGTTCATCCCGAACTCCCCGATGTGGTCCGGTGCCGACGAGACCGCGCTGAAGAACGCCTTCGGTGCGATCGCCGCCGGCGGCGACCCGGCCGCGGAGCTCAAGAAGGTCGAGGAGACCGTCCTCAAGGACCTGAACGGCTGACGAGGCGTGCAGGGGTGGGCAGTCCGTGCAGCAGCGCGGACTGCCCACCCGCGCACCACGTACCGACCAGTTCCCCGGGCCGGGAAGGACCCTGATGAGCGTGACAACGAACGAAACGCCGGTGGCGGTCGAGGAGACCGCGGCCGCCGTGGCCGCACCGCCGCCGCCCCGGCGCGGCATCCTGGCGGGCGGCCACTACATCCCGTACGCCATGATCCTGCCGGCCGTGGTGGCCCTGGTGGGCGTCCTGGCGTATCCGCTGTACCAGCTGTTCGACCTCTCGTTCCAGAACATCAACCGGTACTCGTACCTGGTCAACCCGGCGCTCGCGAAGTACATCGGGTTCGAGGGCTACACCAAGGTCCTCGGCGACGACCAGTTCTGGGAGGTCGTGCTCCGCTCGATCTACTTCACCGTCGAGCTGGTCGTCCTCTCCATGGTGCTGGGCATGCTCTTCGCCCTGCTGCTCAACCGGGTCTCCGGCTGGGTGAAGGTCGTCTGCATCACCGTGATGATGTTCGTCTGGGCCATCCCGGCGCTCGTCACCGGCACCATCTTCCGCTGGCTGTTCGCCTCCAACG
Source organism: Kitasatospora sp. NPDC051914 (assembly GCF_040680995.1). Taxonomy (NCBI): domain Bacteria; kingdom Bacillati; phylum Actinomycetota; class Actinomycetes; order Kitasatosporales; family Streptomycetaceae; genus Kitasatospora; species Kitasatospora sp. NPDC051914. Next base: position 104,615 of record NZ_JBFAXX010000012.1, on the reverse strand, counting down.
GCGGCGTGGTCGACTACATCGGCTACCTCTTCACCGGCGACGAGAAGACCAAGCACTACGACTGGTTCGCCGACCCCACGGTCGGCCTGTACGTGGTCGGCGCCGCGGTCATCGTCTGGGGCGCGCTGCCCTTCCTGGTGCTCGGCCTGAACGCCGCGCTCACCCAGGTGCCCAAGGAGCTGATGGAGGCCGCCAAGCTGGACGGCGCCAGCTCCCTGCAGGCGTTCCGGCACGTCGTCATCCCGGTCATCAAGCCGTTCCTGATGATCAGCGCCGCGCTGAGCTTCATCTGGGACTTCCAGGTCTTCGCGCAGATCTTCTCGCTGCGCAACACCTCTCCCGAGCCCGGCTACTGGACGATCGGCACCTACCTGTTCCAGAAGGGCATCGTCGCCTCGAAGTACAGCGACAGCTCGGTGATCTCGATCGCGATGATCCTCCTCATGCTGGCGGTGCTCGTCTTCTACATCCGCCAGATGCTCAAGATCGGAGCCCAGGACCGATGACCACCACCGTCGACGCACCGGCGGCCGCCGCCGGGCCGAAGGTCCGGGCCAAGGTCCGCACCACCGGGCAGCGCCCCGTGATGACCTGGATCTGGAACACCCTCGGCCTCGGCTTCGCCGCGGTGATGGGCTTCCCGATCTACTGGATGCTCATCACGACCTTCAAGACCAACAAGGACCTGATCGCCAAGGACCCGACCTTCTGGCCGCAGGCGTTCTCGTTCGACAGCTACAAGACCATCTTCGACGACAAGGAGTTCCTGCCGGCGCTCCAGAACACGATCGCCATCACCCTGGGCTCGGTCGTGCTCGGCCTGGTCGTCGGCTTCCTCGCCGCCGTCGCCGTCGCCCGGTTCGGCTTCCGCGGCCGCAACTTCTTCATCGTCACCATGCTGGTCGTCCAGATGGTGCCGCTGCTGGCGATCATCGGCCCGCTGTTCGTGGTGATGAACAACGCCGGCATGACCGGCACCCTCTTCGGCGTGATGCTGGCCTACCTGGTCTTCACCGTGCCCTACGTGGTGTGGACGCTGCGCTCGTTCATCGTCAACATCCCGGCCGAGCTCGACGAGGCCGCCATGGTCGACGGCTGCACCCAGTGGGGCGCCTTCTTCCGGGTCATCCTGCCGCTCACCCTGCCCGGCCTGATCACCACCGGCGTGTACAGCTGGATCCAGGCGTGGAACGAGTTCATCGTCGCCAACGTGCTGCTCTCCACCGGCGGCCAGAAGACCTCGATGATCTGGCTGACCTTCTACGCCACCACCCCCACCCGCGGCGCCGACTACGGCTCGCAGATGGCCGGCGCGCTGCTGGTCTCGCTGCCCGTGATCGTGCTCTTCGTGATCTTCCAGAAGAAGGTGTCGGCGGGCCTGACCGCCGGTGCGGTCAAGGGCTGACCCCCTGGGAGCGTCCCGCTCCCCGCACCCCCTCACCTCCCGCACCCCACCCAGGGAAGGAACCATGGCGATTCCCGGTACGGAAAGCGTCGAACTGCTCACGGACGCCGGCGCGGTGCTCCAGCCGGGCTTCGCCGGGCTCACCGCCCCCGAGTGGCTGCGCCGCAGACTGGGCTCCGGCGAGCTGGGCGGCGTCGCGCTGTTCGGCCGCAACATCCGTACCCCGCAGCAGGTCGCCGCGCTGACCGCGGAGATGTACGCGCTCAACCCGGACCTGCTGATCGCCACCGACGAGGAGGGCGGCGACGTCACCCGGCTGGAGGTGACGAGCGGCTCCTCGTACCCCGGCAACCTGGCGCTCGGCGAGGTCGACGACACCGACCTCACCGAGCAGGTCGCCCGGGCGATCGGCCTCGACCTCTCCTCGGTCGGCGTCAACCTCGACTACGCCCCGGACGCGGACGTCAACTCCAACCCGGACAACCCGGTGATCGGCGTCCGCTCCTTCGGCGCCGACGGCGACCTCGCCGCCCGGCACACCGCCGCCTGGGTGCGCGGCCTGCAGTCCGCCGGCGTGGCCGCCTGCGCCAAGCACTTCCCCGGTCACGGCGACACCTCCGGCGACTCCCACCTCGGGCTGCCGCGGATCGACCTCAGCGCCGAGCAGGTGCAGGAGCACCTCAAGCCGTTCCGCGCCGCCATCGCGGCCGGCGTGAAGTCGATCATGACCGCGCACATCCTCTTCCCCGCGTACGACGGGCGGCTGCCCGCCACCATGTCCCGGGAGATCCTCACCGGCCTGCTCCGCGAGGAGCTCGGCTTCCGCGGGCTGATCGTCACCGACGGCATCGAGATGGGCGCCATCTCCGGCACCCACGGCGTCGCCGCCGGCTCCGTGCGGGCCGTCGCGGCCGGCGCCGACACCATCTGCGTCGGCGGCGGCCTGCAGGACGAGGCGGCCTTCCTCTACCTGCGGGACGCCCTGGTGTGGGCCGTCCGCGAGGGCCGGCTCTCCGCCGAGCGGCTGCACGAGGCCGCCGAGCGCAACCGCGCGGTGGCCCGCTGGTCCGCCGCCGAACGGGCCGCCCAGGCCGGTGCGCACGCCGAGGTCGGGATCGGCCTCGCCGCCGCCCGCCGGGCCCTGCGCATCCACGGCGAGCTGCGCCCGCTGGAGGGCGTCCCGCACGTGGTGGAGTTCTCCCCCGGCGCCAACATCGCGGTCGGCGACCAGACCCCGTGGGGCGTCTCCGGCCCCCTCACCGAACTCGTCCCGGGCACCACGCACACCCGGGTCGGCGCCCCCGCCACCCGGATCGAGGGCTCCGGACTGCTGCACGTGGCGGTCGCCGCCGAGGGCGCGGACGTCGACGTCCGGCCGCTGCTCGGCGCCGCGGTCAACCGGCCGCTGGTGATCGTCGTCCGCGACGTGCACCGGCACCCCTGGATGCTGCGCGCCGCGCTGGCCATGACCGCCGTCCGCCCCGACGCGGTGGTGGTGGAGATCGGCACCGCGCACGGCCTCGCCGACACCTTCGGCGGCCGCGGCACGGCCGTCCTCGCCACCCACGGCGGCGCCCGGGTCTGCGGCGTCGCCGCGGCCGAGGCGCTGGCCGGGCTGGTCCTGGGCGCGGCGTCCGCCTGACCGGGCGCCCCGACGCACCGCCCGGACCGATCGGGAGCCGCAGGAGCTCACACTCGGCGGCCCCCACGTGCGACCATGTGCTGATACAACGACGGAGGAGCCGGTGACGGCTGCAGGGCGAGGAGTGAGAGCGGCCATGAGCGGCGACAGAGGCACGGCGGCCCTCCCTGAGGGCACCACGGTGCCGGCGCAGTCCACGGCGGCGGCGACCGGTACGGCCGCGCGGGTGCCCAAGTACTACGGGCTCAAGCGCCACCTCCTGCAGCTGACCGAGACGCAGCCGGCCGGCACGCCGGTGCCGCCGGAGCGCGCGCTGGCCGCCCAGTTCGACACCTCGCGCACCACCGTCCGGCAGGCGCTGCAGGAGCTGGTCGTCGAGGGCCGGCTGGAGCGCATCCAGGGCAAGGGCACCTTCGTCGCCAAGCCCAAGGTCGCCCAGGCGCTGCAGCTCACCTCGTACACCGAGGACATGCGCGCCCAGGGCCTGGAGCCGACCTCCCGGCTGATCGAGGTCGGCTACATCAGCGCCGACGAGCGGCTCGCCCCGCTGCTGGACATCAAGCCCGGCAGCCGGGTGCTGCGCATCGAGCGCCTGCGCCTGGCCAACGGCGACCCGATGGCGATCGAGGTGGCGCACCTGTCCGCGAAGCGCTTCCCGGCGCTGCGCCGCAACCTGGTCAAGCACAACTCGCTCTACACCGCGCTGCGCGAGGTGTACGGGGTCACCGTGGCCGAGGCCGAGGAGACCATCGAGACCACGCTGGCCAACCCGCGCGAGGCCGGGCTGCTCGGCTCCGACCTCGGCCTGCCGATGCTCCAGCTGTCCCGGCACTCCTTCGACGCGGAGGGCGCCCCGGTGGAGTGGGTGCGCTCGATCTACCGCGGCGACCGGTACAAGTTCATCACCCGGCTGCAGCGGCCCGAGCAACCGCCGGCCTGACCGCTGCGCACACGGCCTGATCCGGCCGGCCCCGGGCCGGCCGGATCAGGCCGTTTCTGCGCGTACTGGTGACACCGGTCACGTCCGTGCCCTACATTTCGCTCCCGTACTGACTGCCGATCACCAAAGGTGCTGCTCGGCGGGCGTGCGGGGCGAGCTCCGCGCGCTGCGGCGCCGACGAGGTGAGCCCTCTTCAGCCGGAGCCGCAACATGTCGTCAGAAGTGCAACCCCCCGCGGGGGACGAGGCCGCCGGGCCCGTCCCCGCCGTCACCCCGGCCCGGGTCCTGGCCGGACTCTGCCTCGCCGTGCCGATCGTGGCCACGCTCTGGGTGTCCTCGTACACCAAGGCCGGGCCGGAGATCGGCGGAATGCCGTTCTTCTACTGGTACCAGCTGCTGTGGGTGCCGGTGTCGGCGCTCTTCACGGTCGGCGCCTACCTGCTGCTGGGCCGGGACGAGAAGGCCCGCAAGGCCGCCCGGGGCGGTGGTGAGTGATGCACTCCGGCATCAACGTCACCGCACTGACGGTCTTCGTCCTGTTCTTCGTGCTGGTCTCGGTGATGGGCTTCCTGGCTTCCCGGTGGCGGCGCGCCGACGACGCCCAGCACCTGCACGAGTGGGGCCTGGGCGGCCGCAGCTTCGGCACCTGGGTGACCTGGTTCCTGCTGGGCGGCGACCTCTACACCGCGTACACCTTCGTCGCGGTGCCCGCGGCGATCTACGCGACCGGCGCGGCCGGGTTCTTCGCGGTGCCGTACACGATCATCGCCTACCCGCTGGTGTTCCTCTTCCTGCCGCGGCTGTGGTCGGTCTCCCGGGTGCACGGGTACGTCACCCCGGCGGACTTCGTGCGCGGCCGGTACGGCTCCAAGGCGCTCTCGCTGGCGGTGGCGCTCACCGGCATCCTGGCGACCATGCCGTACATCGCGCTGCAGCTGGTCGGCATCCAGGCGGTGCTGGACGTGCTGGGCGTCGGCGGCTCGGGGAACTGGTTCATGAAGGACCTGCCGCTGTTCCTGGCCTTCGCGGTGCTCGCGGCCTACACCTACTCCTCCGGACTGCGGGCCCCGGCGCTGATCGCCTTCGTCAAGGACACCCTGGTCTACGTCGTGATCATCGTCGCGGTGATCTACATCCCGATGCGGCTGGGCGGCTACGGGCACATCTTCGACTCCGCGGCCCAGAAGTTCTCCACCGTCAACCCGGCCACCGGCAAGCCCGGCGGCTCGCTGATCCTCGGGCCGAGCTCGCACTGGACGTACGCCACGCTGGCGCTCGGCTCGGCGCTCGCCCTGTTCATGTACCCGCACTCGGTGACCGGCGTGCTGGCCTCCAAGTCGCGGAACACCGTGCGCCGCAACATGGCGATCATGCCCGCGTACTCGCTGATGCTCGGCCTGCTGGCGCTGCTCGGCTTCATGGCGATCGCGGCCGGCGTGGGCAAGGGCGTCAAGGGCTTCAACCCGCAGCTCTCGGTGCCGCAGCTGTTCGAGAACATGTTCCCGGACTGGTTCACCGGCGTGGCCTTCGCCGCGATCGGCATCGGCGCCCTGGTGCCCGCCGCGATCATGTCGATCGCCGCCGCGAACCTCTTCACCCGCAACATCTACAAGGAGTTCCTCAAGCCGGAGGCCACCCCGGCGGACGAGACCCGGGTCGCCAAGATCGCCTCGCTGCTGGTGAAGGTCGGCGCGCTGGCCTTCGTCCTCGCCATGGACAAGCAGTTCGCGATCAACCTGCAGCTGCTCGGCGGCCTGTGGATCCTGCAGACCTTCGTCACCGTCGTCGGCGGCCTGTTCACCCGGTGGTTCCACCGCTGGGCGCTGCTGGCCGGCTGGGCCGCGGGCATGGCCTACGGCACCTGGAAGGCCTACGGGATCAAATCCGCCGCCACCAAGCACTTCGGCGGCAACTCGGCGGAGATCCCGTTCATCGGCGAGATCGGCTACATCGGCCTCACCGCCTTCGTGCTCAACCTGGTGGTGGCCGTGGTGCTCACCCTCGTCCTGAAGGCCGCCAAGGCGCCCGAGGGCGCGGACGAGACCCGCACCGGCGACTACACCGCCGACGCCGGCGACGAGGCCGTGGACCGGGCCCCGCAGCCCGCCGCGGCGCACTGACCGACCCGCTACACGGGCCCCGCGCCCTTCCGGCGCACGCATCACCAGGGGCGCACAGTGCCGCCCCTCGTGCGCCCTGTGCTCGCGCCGCCACCACCGTCAACACTGGAGGTGGCGGCGCGATCATCGTGTCGGGGCGCGGCTCCCCACGGGCGCGTCCACCCCCCATCACCCGGGGCGCCGCCGCGCTCACCGCAGCGCGAGAAGACGAAGACGGGGAGACGGGCGATGGCAGAGGCCGGCACCATCCTGAACGGGCACCGCACCGAACGCGAGGGCAGTCGGCCGCTGCCCTCCGTCCTGATCGCCACCCGGCACGGCGAGTCCGTCGCCAACGTCGAGTTCCGGCTCGCCGAGGAGGCGGGCGCGCTGACCGTCCCGATCACCAGCCGCGACGCCGACATCCCGCTCTCCCTGCACGGCCAGGCCCAGGCCCAGGCCCTCGGTCGCTGGTGGGCCGCCCTGCCGCCGGCCGACCGGCCCCGCTCCGTCTGGTGCTCCCCGTACGTCCGCACCGCCGAGACCGCCAGGATCGCGGTCGCCCAGGCCACCGGACTCGGCGCCGTCCCGGTGGGGCTGCCCGTGCGCTACGACGAACGCCTGCGGGACAGAGAACTCGGCGTCCTGGAGATGCTCACCCGGGCCGCCATCGAGAAGGAGCACCCCGCGGAGGCCGCCCGCCGCCGGCGGATGGGCGAGCTGTACTACCGGCCGCCCGGCGGGGAGTCCTGGCTGGACGTGGCACTGCGGGTGCGCGGGGTGCTCCGCGACCTCTCCGAGGAGGAGGCCGGCCGGCCGGTGCTGGTGGTCGCGCACGACTGCACCGTCCTGATGCTCCGCCACGTCCTGGACCGGCTCACCGAGCCCGAGCTGCTCGACAGCGCCCCCGTCCACAACTGCTCCGCGAGCCGCTGGCGCGCCGCCGACGGCCGGCTCCGCCCCGACCTGTGGAACACCACCGGGCACCTGCCCGGCCCGGCCGACTGAGACCGGCGGCCCGGGCGGCCCGGCACGCTCAGGTGAGGAGGCGGCGCTCCTTCGCCGCGGCCACCGCGCCCGCGCGGGTGTCCACCCCGAGCTTGTCGTAGATGCGGCTGAGGTGCGTCTTGACCGTCGCCTCGCTGATGAACAGGGCACGGGCGATCTCCCGGTTGCCGAGCCCCTCGGCGAGCCGGGCGAGGATCTCCTGCTCCCGGTCGGTGAGGCGGCGGGCCGGCGCCCGCATCTGCGCCATCACCCGGGAGGCCACCGGCGGCGACAGCACCGTCCGCCCGGCCGCCGCCGCGTGCACCGCGGCGAACAGCTCCTCCGGCCGCTCGGCCTTCAACAGGTACCCGGTGGCCCCCGCGTCGATCGCCCGGGTGATGTCGGCGTCGGTGTCGTAGGTGGTGAGGACGAGGACGTGCGGAGCCCCCTCGCCCGCGGTGATCCGCCGGGTCGTCTCGACCCCGTCGATGCCCTCGCCGAGCTGGAGGTCCATGAGCACCACCTGCGGCCTCAACCGGGCGGCGAGCGCAACGGCCTCCTCGCCGCTGCCGGCCTCCCCGACCACCTCGATGTCGCCGGCGCTGGCGAGCAGCGCCAGCAGGCCGGCCCGGACGACGGCGTGGTCGTCGCAGACCAGGAGCCGTACCGACGGCGTCATGCGGACCTCCCGGGGTGCAGGGGGACGGCGGCGGAGAGCACGGTGCCCTCGCCGGGGGTGCTCTCCACGGTGAGCGTGCCGCCGAGCTGCCGCAGCCGGGCCCGCATGGCGGGCAGCCCGTGGCCGCGGGCCGGGGCGGGCGCCGCGGTGTCCGGGGGCAGGCCGCGGCCGTCGTCGGCGACGTCCAGGACGGCCTGGTCGCCCAGGTAGGAGAGGGTGAGGACGGCGCCGGTGGCGCCGGCGTGCTCCCGGACGTTGGCGAGCGCGCCCTGGGCGATCCGCAGCAGCGCGGCCTGCACGGCGGGCGGCAGCGGGACGGGCGCACCGTCCAGGTGGAACCGGACCGGCAGGCCGCTCTCGGCGCTCTCCCGCTCGGCGAGGGCCCGCAGCGCCCGGTCGAGGCCGCCGCCGTCGGCGAGCTCCGCCGGGGCGAGGTCGTGGACGAAGCGGCGCGCCTCGGCGAGGTTGCGGCCGGCGACCGCGGTGGCGGTGCGGACGTGCCGGCGGGCGGTGTCCGGGTCGCTCTCCCAGGTGCGGTCGGCGGCCTGCAGGAGCATCTGCTGGCTGGAGAGGCCCTGGGCGAGGGTGTCGTGGATCTCCATGGCGAGCCGCTCGCGCTCGGCGAGGGTGCCTTCGCGGCGCTCGGTCGAGGCGAGGTCCCGGCGAGTGCGGACCAGGTCGTCGACCAGGGCCCGCTGCCGGGCGGTCTGCCGCCGCATGGTGAGGAAGACCGCGGTCGCCAGGGCGGCGACGGTGGGCGGCAGGATCAGCAGATTGGCGTCCGCCGGACCGGGCAGCCGGGCCTGGCCGACGGTCACCAGGGCGGTGAGGGCGGCGACCAGCGGCAGGGCCGCGCGGGTCGGCAGGGTGCGCAGCGCGGTGTAGACGAGCGGCACCGCGCACCAGGCGAAGCTCGGCGCCAGCACGACGAGGACCACCCACAGGGCGGTGACCAGGGCGAGCGCGGCGACGGCCGGCCGGTTGCGGCGGTCGGCCCCGGTCGGGGCGAGCAGCCGGGAGCCGGTGAGCTGGGCAACGGCCAGTGCCGTGGAGAGGCCGATCACCCAGGGGGTGGCGGGGCTGCCGGGGTGGTGGGTGAGGTAGCGGGTGAGGGAGCCGGCGAGGAGCAGCAGGAAGGCACCGTCGAGCACGAGGGCGAGCCGCCGCTCGTCGGCATCGGCATCGGCACGCTGCGGGGGTCCCACCTGTCCTCCTCCTCTCGGGCGGCCACCCGGGGGTGCTCGCCCGTTCGGATTCTCGCCCGGCCGCGGGCCCCGTGCATCGGCCGATCGGTTGACCCCGGTGTCCTCCATCATGCCTGCGTACGGGGGCCGGACCGGCGACGTGCGGGGGGCCTCGGGGCGCGGAGGATCGGTGTGTGGCCGAGCCGCTGGGGCAGGCCGGGGATTCACCGAGGAGTGCGGGATGATCAAGTCGTCGACGAGGGCGCGGGTGCTGGGCGGTGCGCTGGCGGTGGCCGCGCTGGGTGCGGGCACCTTCGGTGCGGTGTCGGCGAACGCCGACACCGCGGGCGCCGCGGCCGCGCCGGCGGCGGTCAAGGCCGAGGCCGGCGGCAAGGACGTGGTGGAGTCCTCGCACCTGACGGTGGCGGCGGCGACCAGGGCTGCGCTGGCGGCGATGGACGCGGCCGGCAAGGGCGGGTACAAGGTGTCGGTGTCGGTCGTGGACCGCAACGGCAACACCGTCGTGGCGCTGCGCGGGGACGGTGCCGGCCCGCAGTCGCCGGAGTCGGCGGAGCGCAAGGCGTTCACCGCGGTGTCCTGGAACGCGCCGACCTCGGAGCTGGTGAAGCGGCTGGCGCAGACCCCGAACCTGAAGGACATCCCGGGCACGCTGTTCCTGGGCGGCGGCGCTCCGGTACAGGTCAAGGGTGCGCCGGTGGCGGGCATCGGTGTGGCGGGCGCCCCGAGCGGCGACCTGGACGAGCAGTTCGCACAGGCGGGTGCCGCAGCACTCGCGAAGTAGCGCACGGCCCGCCCCTGCGGGCTGGTGCGGGGCGGGAGGTGCCGGTCGGCGCCTTCCGCCCCTCGCGCTCTTGCGCTCAGACCCCGGCCGGGACGTCCGGGCAGGCGAAGGCTCGGCGGTAGGCCTGCGGGGTGGTGCCGAGGCGGCGGCCGAAGTGGTGGCGGAGGGTGGCCGCGTTGCCGAAGCCGCAGCGGGCGGCGACCGCGTCGACGGACTCGTCGGTGCCCTCCAGGAGCCGCTGGGCGAGCAGGATGCGCTGGCCGGTGAGCCAGCGGTGCGGGGTGGTGCCGGTCTCCTGCTGGAAGCGGCGGGCGAAGGTGCGGGGCGACATGTGGGCGAGGACGGCGAGCCGTTCGACGCCGGCGTCCTCGTCGAGGTGGTGGCGCATCCAGTCGAGGACGGGGGCGAGCGAGTCGACGCCCGGCTCGGGCAGCGGCCGGTTGACGAACTGGGCCTGGCCGCCCTCGCGGTGGGGGGCGACGACCATGCGGCGGGCGATGCCGCGGGCGACCTCGGCGCCCTGCACCTTGCGGACCAGGTGGAGGCAGGCGTCGATGCCGGCGGCGGTGCCGGCGGAGGTGATGACCGGGTCCTCGTCGACGTAGAGCACGTCGGGTTCGACGGTGGTGAGCGGGAAGCGCCGGGCCATTTCGGCGGCGTGCTTCCAGTGGGTGGTGGAGCGGCGGCCGTCGAGGAGGCCGGCGGCGCCGAGCAGGAAGCTGCCGCTGCAGATGGAGAGGGCGCGGGCGCCGCCCTCGACGGCGGCCCGCAGGGCCGCGATCAGCTCCGGCGGGTACTCGTCGCGCAGGCCGGTGGCGGTGAGCACGACCAGGTCGGCCTCGGCGAGGCGCTCGGGGCCGTACGGGACGTCGACGGTGAAGCCGGCGTGGGTGCGCTTGGGGCCCGGCCGGTCGGAGGCGAGGGCGAAGTCGTAGACCGGCAGGCCCTCGTCGGTGCGGTCGAGGCCGAACACCTCGCAGGCGACGCCGAGTTCGAAGGGGTGCACTTCTTCCAGGACGACGGCGACCACGTTCTTCAGCATGGCCCCAGGATGCCCTTGGCAGGATTTCGATGCAAGAGGGCTTTTCTGCCACTCGTCGGGCCGTGCCCGCCCCGGGACAGTGGAGGCATGACTTCCTCCTCCGTGTTCATGAGCGCCGTGATCCTGTTCGCCGCCGTCGGCGGCTTCGCCCTGATCGGAGCGGTGGTCGGCCGCGAGGTCGACCGCTCCGGCCGCAACGGCCGCGACAACTGGCACCGCCCCGGCGGATACCCCGCCGACCCGGCCGTCCCGGACCGGCTGCACCGGACCCCGTCCGGAAGCGGACGGGACGAGGGCAGACTGGGGGGATGGACGTCGTCATCCGCCGAGCCCGCGAACAGGACCTCGACCCGGCCGGGGAGCTCTCGGTCGAAGTCTTCGTCGGCGACGGCTACAGCCTCGCGGACGGCCGGTACGCCGCGCTCCTCCGCGACGCCCGCCGGCGCAGCGAGGAGGCCGAACTCCTCGTCGCGGTCGACGCGGGGGACGGGCGCGTGCTCGGCTGCGTGACCTTCGCGGTCGGCGGCACCGCCTGGGCCGACATCTCGCTGCCGCACGAGGGCGAGATCCGGATGCTGGCGGTGTCCCGGTCGGCCCGCGGCCGGGGCGTCGGCACCGCGCTGGTGCGGGCGTCGATGGAGCGCAGCCGCGAACTCGGCCTGGCCGGGATGGCGTTCTCCACCCGCCCGGACATGACCGAGGCCCACCGGGTGTACGAACGGCTCGGATTCCGCCGCTCCCCCGAGCGGGACTGGGCGCCACTGCCGGGCATGGATCTGATGGTCTATGCACTGACCTTCTGACAGGGCACGTCGGAGGCTGGCCTAGGCTGTACCGCATGGGGATGCAATGGGCCGGACGGAAACGGCTGTTGGTGGCGGTGCTGGCGTTCTTGATATCGCTGGTGGCGACCGTGACGGCGAGCGTCTTCACCCGCGCCTCCTCGTCCGCCTCGGCCGAGACGCCGTTTGCCGCGCCCTCCCCCACGGCTCCGCAGAACGGCAAGCAGCTCCGCATCGGCATCGCCTTCGGCGACACCCTCACCTGGAAGTCGGACCAGGACCTGGCAATCGGCCTGGACGACGCGGTGGAGCTCGGCGCGAAGTGGATCCGCGTCGACCTGTCCTGGAACAACATCCAGCCGGACAACCCGAAGAACTACCTGTGGCAGCGGTTCGACCGGGTGGTGAAGGCCGCCCACGCGCGCAAGCTGGAGGTGCTGCCGACCATCGGCTACACCCCCGGCTGGGCGCGCACGGCCGGGTGCACCGACGACCCGTCCTGCCCGCCGGCCAAGCCCGACGTGTTCGCCGCCTTCGCCCGGGACGCCGCACAGCGCTACGCGCCGATGGGCATCCACATCTGGGAGATCTGGAACGAGCCCAACATTCCGTTCTGGGCGCCCAAGCCGGACGCGGCCGCCTACACCAGGCTCCTCACGGTCACCTCCAAGGCACTGCGCGGTGCCGACCCCAAGGCGTACCTGCTGCTGGGCGGACTGGCCGCCGTGTCCACCAACCCCGCGGAGGCCCACATCTCGCACACCGAGTTCCTGGAGCAGGTGTGCAAGCTGGGCGGCAACAAGCTGGTGGACGCGCTCAGCTACCACCCCTACACCTATCCCCATCTGCCCAGTGCGAAGACCGAGTTCGGCACGGCGATGGAGGAGATCAGCAGCGCGAAGGACAACCTGGTCGCCGTTCTGGACAAGTACGGCTCGGGCAACATGCCCGTCTGGATCACCGAGACGGGCGCGCCCACCAACGGGCCGGGCGGCGCCGCCGACGGCCGGACGGTCCCGCCGAACGCCTCGCACGTGACCGAGGGGTTCCAGGCCGACATCGCCAGCGACACCATCCCGGCCGCCGCCGCCAACCCGCACGTCACCGCGGTCTTCTGGTTCGCCGAACAGGACGCGGGCACCGCGAAGGACAAGAAGCGCCGGTCACTCTTCTACGGCCTGCGCCGCTACGACGGGACGCGCAAGCCCTCCTTCGAGGCGTTCAAGGACGCCGCGGCCGCCTACTACCGCCGCCCGCAGGCGCAGTAGCCGCCTCCCGCAGCGCCGCGGCCGCGGCTCAGCCGCGGAACAGGTCGAGGTGGCGGGCCGTCAGCTGCCGCCAGTCGTAGTGCTCCTCCGCGCGGCGGCGGCCGGCCGCGCCCATCCGGTCGGCCAGCGCCCCGTCGTCGAGGAGCCGTCGGCAGGCGTCGGCGAGCGCATCGGGGTCGCCGGGCGGGACCAGCAGGCCGCTCTCGCCGTCCGCGACGACCCCCGGGATGCCGCCGACGGCCGAGCCGATCACGGGGGTCCCGCAGGCCATCGCCTCCACCAGCACCATCCCGAAGGACTCGGCCTCGGTGCGCGAGGGCAGCACGACCACGGCGGCGGAGCGCACCGCCTCGACCAGGTCCTGCCCGCTCAGTTCGCCGGCGGTCTCCACCCGGTCGGCCGCGCCCAGGCTGCGGGCCAGCGCCAGGTGGTCCGCCACCGCGTCGCCACCGCCGACCAGCCGCAGCCGGGCACCGGCCGGCCAGGAGGGCCCGGCGACGGCCCGGACGAGGACGTCCACCCCCTTCCAGGCCGAGGTGCGGTCCATCCGGCCCACGTAGAGCACGGTGCGGGGGCGGGCGGAGGGCGGCGGCCCGGGGGTGAACCGGGCGAGGTCCGCACCCGGGCTGATCTCGACCGCGTGCGGCTGCCCGAAGGCCAGCGAGACCGGGGAGACCGCCACCAGCGCGGCGGCCCTGCGGAAGACCCGCGGCAGCACGTGCCGCTCGTACAGGCCGATCAGCCGGTCCGCCGCCCCGCTGCCGGGCTCCCCCTTGTGCATGGAACCGGCGTGGTACGTGAGGACGGTGCGCCGCCGACCGGACACTACGACGGCCAGGTCGGCCAGGCCGGGCACCGGGCTGTGGGCGTTGACCACCTCGGCGCCGGTGCGGCGCAGCCAGCGCCGCAGCTGAAACGGCCAGAGCGGGCTGAGCGGGGTGTTGGAGAGCCGTAGCCAGGTGCCGAGGCGGACGACCCGGACGCCGTCCTCGGTGGCGACCGTGGTGCGCAACCCGTCGGGCCGGGTGGTGATGACGACGGGGTGCAGGCCCGGGTCCTCGGCGAGGGCGCGGGCGAGGCGGGCGGTGTAGTTCTCCACCCCGCCGATCTTGGGCGGGTAGTAGGGCGTGACCACGGCGACCGTGCGGGTGCCGTCCGCGGGTGTGCGGTGCGGCGTCCGGCGCCCGACCGGGCGGGGCATCAGACGGTCGCCCGGGCGGTGTCGCGCCCTCCGGCGGCGCTGGGCAGCAACTCGCGGAGCCGGGCCGGGAACTGCTCGGCCCGGGCCACGTAATCGGGCATCCGCTCGGCGAGCAGCGCCCGGTACTCGTCGGCGGCGGGCCCCAGCAGCGGTGCCACGAGGGCCCAGAGGCGCTCGGCGGTGACCTCGGCGATCGGCACGACGTGTTCGGACAGGCCGAGTTCGGCCATGATCCCGGCGGTCTTGTGCTCGTAGCCGATGGCGACGCAGGGGACGCCGCTGGTGAGGGCGAAGATCACCGAGTGGAAGCGGGTGCCGACCAGCAGGGCGCATTCGCCGTAGAGGGAGCGCAGTTCGCGGTAGTCGACGCGTTCGTCGAGCTGCAGCGGCGTGCTGGTGCAGTGGGCGGCGATCCGGCGCTCGACGAGGATGTCGTCGTCGCCCAGGTAGCCGGTGCTGACCTGAGGGATGAGGACGACGCGGTGGCCGGCGGCCTGGACGCGGTCGACGACCTCGGCGAGGGCCCGCTCGTAGCGTTCCTGGGCGGCCGGCTCCAGCCAGCGGCGGGCGGTGAGACCGACCAGCGGCTGTCCGGGGGCGACTCCGAGGCGGGCCCGCCAGTCGGGGTACTCCTCGGGCGCGTACGCGAAACCGGAGTCGACGGCCCGTCCGATCCGCCCGGTGGGCAGCCCGCACTGCTCCAGCAGCTCGGCGCTGAGCGCCTCGCGGGCGAGGACGAGCGGCGAGCGGCGCAGCGCGCGGCGGACGAGGCGTCGCTGCAGCTCCGCCGGGAACGGGCCGAAGGACTGCGGGGCGAACACCACCGGCACCCGGGCGCGTTGCGCGAGCAGGGCCGGGAGCAGGACGAAGAAGACGTTCTGGTGCCCGTCGAGGCCGGGCCGGGCATTGAGGTAGCCACCGCCCATGGAGACCACGAGGTCGGCCCGGGAGACCGCCTCGGCCTCCCGGCGGGCCTCGGCGGGCAGCAGCCGCAGCAGGGCCCGGCCGAGCGGCCGGGGCAGCAGCAGCGCGAGCAGGGCGAGCGGTGCGACCAGCAGCTTGCGCAGGATGCGGCGGGCGAGCGAGACCTCACCGTCGGCGACGTAACGGCGGATCGACCCGAGGTTGGGTACGCCCTCGAAGTCCGGGTGGACGACGGCGTCCTCCATGCCGGCGATGGCGGTGTGCGCGTGCGGGAACGCCTCGCGGACGTGCCGGAGGCAGACCGAGAGGAGGGCGGCGTCCCCGGCGTTGCCGCGGACGTAGGCGTTGACGACGACGATCCTCATCGGCGGTGTTCCTCCGGTGGGGCGGGGTGGACGTACGGGTGGGGGACGGTGCGCGGCGGTGCGCCCGTCGGTGGCCGGCCCGGTGGGACGTACGGGGACGACGGAGCCTGCCATCCCTGCGGAGCCGGCTGCGGCTGCGGGACCTGCCACCCCGGGGGTGCCTGCCACCCCGGGGGTACCTGCGGGGCCGGGGCGGCCGGGTGGGAGGGCGGGGCGGACCGGACGGGCCGCCGGCGCCGGGCGAGCAGGGCGGCGGTCGCATAGATCCCGGACAGGAGGTTGCCCATGCCCCAGGCCAGGCCGATCCACACCAGTCCGCGCGGTGCCCACAGTGCGGTGAGGCCGATGGTCACCGCGGCGAACAGGACGTTGCTGAGGATCAGGTGGGTCATGCTGCGGGCCGCCTTGAGGCCGAAGCTGGCCCAAGTGTTGAGGGCCACTGCGAGGGCGCACACCGCGAGGACGGTGAGCAGGCCGCTGCCCCGGTCCGCGTAGGAGGAGCCGAAGATCCGCAGCAGCAGCGGGCTGCCGGCGGCGACCGCGAGGACGGCCGGCACCTGGACGGCGGCGATGATCCGGGCGGAGCGGCGCAGCAGTTCGCCGAAACGGGACTCGTCGGAGGAGACCTCGGCGAACAGCGCCTCGCCGACCGCACCGGAGACGGCGTGCAGCATGCTCGCTATCTGGAAGGCCACGTAGTAGTAGCCGGCCTCGGCGGTGCCGAGGCGTTCCAGCACGATGAGCGGGACGACCATCAGCGGCAGCAGGTTGAGCAGGCTGGAGGTGTAGCTGGCCACCGAGTAGCCGAGCTGTTCGCGCAGGCGGGTGCCGCGGGTGCGGAAGTCGAAGCGGAAGCCGATCCGGCGGTGCATCAGCAGCAGGGAGGCGAGCACGGCGACCAGGTAGCCGCCTCCGGTGGAGGCGACGACGCCGGACGGGCCGAGGGCGACCAGGGCGGCCGGCAGGGCGAGTTTGGCCAGGCCCTGGACGATCCCGTCGACCAGCACGTTGAACTGCGGCAGGCGGGCGCTGACGAAGACGGAGTCGGTGAGCGTGTTGACGGCCGCGCAGACGCAGAACATCACGAACGCAGCGGCCTGCAGGAGGTCGTTGCGGACGAACAGCAGCTTGGGCCCGTACAGCGGCAGGCCGACGAGGTAGACCAGGGCGGCGGTGGCGGCAGCGGTCGCCACCAGCGCGACGGCCTGGGTGATCTGGCCGTTGCGGGCGGGTTCCGGGGCCGGGAAGCGGATCAGGGTGCTGTTGAGTCCGAACATGCTGAGGTAGGCGAGCAGCGAGGTCGCCGAGATCAGCGAGGTGGCCAGGCCGACCTGCTCGGGGGTGTAGAAGCGGGCGACGACCACCCAGAACAGGAAGCCGAGGCCGGCCGTGGTCACCGAGGAGGCGAGCAGGAAGAAGCTGCTGCGGTACACCTGGTCCGGCGGCCGGGCGTGCCGGCCGCGGCGCCTAGCCACGGGTGCGGGCGCCCGGCCCGGGACGCGGGGTGCGTGGTCTCATGCGCGGTCCCCGTAGTGCTCGACCAGGGCGGCGCTGTGCTCGGGCCAGGAGAAGGCGTCGGTGGCGTACCGGCGGGAGTAGGCGGCCATGCGGGCCCGCAGGCCGGGGTCGGCGGCGAGTTCGGCGAGTGCGGTGCGCAGGCCGGCCTCGTCGCGCGGCAGCAGCCGGACGAGCGTGCGGTCGAGGGCGTAGGGCGCGTAGCCGGGGTCGTCGGTGGTGACCACGGGCAGGCCGGAGGCCATGGCCTCCTGGACGGTGAGCGGGAACCCCTCGGCGGTGGACGGGAGGACGAACAGGTCGCAGGCGCGGTAGGCGTCGGCGAGGTCCTCCGGGGCGAGGGCGCCCAGGGCGTGCACGCCCCGGCGGCCGGCCAGGGCCTGCGAATCGCCGTCGCCGGCGAACACCAGGTCGTAGCCGTCCTCCGGGCGGTGTGCGGCGAGCAGCAGGTCGTAGCCCTTCTTGGGTACCAGGCGGCCGGCGAAGAGGGCGAGGACGCGGTCGGCGGGCAGGCCGAGGCGCTTGCGGGCGTCGGCGCGTTCGGCGGCCGAGGCGGCGGGGCGGAAGAGCGCGGTGTCCACCCCGTTGGCGAGGTGGCGGACGCGCTCGGGGCGGGCGCCCCCGCGGACGGCGAACTCGGCGACGGCGGCGTTGAGAGTGATCACCCGGCGGGCGCGGCGCAACAGGCCGCGGCCGGCGACCGCGTACACGGCGCGCTGGACGGCGCGGACCAGCGCGGAGGGGTGCTCGACCAGGGCGACGTGCTGGGTGAGCACGTGCGGGGTGCGGGTGAGCACGGCGGCGAGTCCGGCGGCCCAGGAGGTGAGGTAGAGGCAGTCGTGGATGTGCACCACGTCGGCCCGGCGGGCGCAGCGCAGCGCGGTGGCGAGCACGCGGGGCGACAGGACGGGGAAGGGCACGCCGGCCCGTTCGGCGCCGTTCCAGGCGGCGATCCGGATCACCCGCACGCCGTCCTCGTCGCGGACGGAGCTGTGGTCGCCGCTGGTCAGCACGGTCACCTCTGCGCCCAGGGCGGCCAGGTGGACGGCCTCTTGGCGGGCGACGTTCTCGATGCCGCCGAGGTGCGGCGGGTAGTAGTGGCTGACCATCAGGACCCGCGGCGTCCCGGTGGGCGTGCTCATCGGTAGATCACCGCTCCCTCACTGCTGTAGATCCGGTTCTTGGTCGCACTCAGCAGTGCCGTCGGATATTTGTAGGTGATGAGGTCCCCACGGTAGAAGACCGTCACCTCACCCTTGCGGACGGTGGTCGTGCCCAGCAGGACGTAGGAGTTGGGCCGGATGACGACCGGCTGGATGTCGCCCTGGGCGGGCCCGGTGATGAAGGTCTGCACCCGGCTGAAGGTGTACCGGTCGGTCTGCAGCAGCTGGGACTTGTCGGAGGCGATCTGCCTCTCCAGCCAGTAGACGGCCATCTCCTCCTCGGCCCGCGGGTAGTAGATGTCGAACGATCGGCCCGCGTTGCTGAGTTGGAGCTGCGCCGGGTACCCGCCGAGCAGTTTGGGCACGACGCCGGTCAGGTCGAGGAAGAGTGCCACGGTGAGGGCGCAGGCGACCGGCACGGTGCGGCGGCCGGCCCAGCGCAGCAGCCACAGGGTGCCGGCGGCGAGGAACGGCGCGTAGAAGAACAGGCCCTGCTGAAAGGCGCGGAGCACGCTGTAGTCCACCGACAGCTGGGGAAGCAGGGTGAACAGGGCGACCATGGCGAGGGCGCCGACGGTGAGGGTGACCTGGTCGCGCAGCGGGCGGAAGAAGCGGCGGCGGGCCCGCAGCACGGCGGCGAATCCGACCAGGACCAGCACCTGCAGGAGGAGTGCCGCGCCTTGGCGGAGGGCTCCGTTGAGCCCGGTGACGCTGATGCCTGCGGTGTCGAGGGCGCTGCCGAGCGCGGTCAGCGGCATGTCCGCCTGGGGCACGGCCCGGGTGCGGTAGCCGTCGACGGACGGCAGCGGGAAGTAGTCGCCGACGGCGCGCTTGGCCTCGGTCGCCTTGACGGTCTCCGCCCGGAACTCGTCCAGTCGCTGCTGGGGGCTCGCCTTGGCGCCGCCGAACAGGCTGTACGCGGTGTCCGAGGAGCCACCCTTGCCCTGACCCGGGTGCAGGACCTCCTGGACGACGGTGCCGAGGGTGGTCTTCAGCTGCACGCTGGTGTGGGTGACCGGTCCGGCCCACACCACGGCGAGCACCGCCGGGACGAGCACCAGCCACCAGGTGACGACCGAGCCGGTGCCGGCCACCCTGGTGCGGCGGCGCTGCCGGGGCCGGGCCCGCAGGGAGGCGAGCCGCCACAGCAGTTCGACGGCGTAGGCGGTGCCGAGGGTGGCCACCACCACGTAGGTGGTCGAGTAGTGCGAGAGCACGCAGCCGACCAGCAGCGCGAGGACGGCCGCCCGCCGGGCGCGCACCGGCCGGCCGCCGTCGGTGAGCACCGCCATGGCGCAGCCCAGCAGCAGGAAGGCGATCTCCTGCCGGCCGAGGAAGGTCATGTCGGTGAAGAAGGTCGGGAAGAGCATGAAGTACGCCGCCGCGAGGAGCGCGACGATCTGCGGCGCCACGTTGCGCACGGCGCGGTGGACGAGCACCGGGGTCAGGGCGAACAGCAGCGGCAGCACGACCTTGAAGACGTACATGCCGGGGATCGCGGTGAGCCGGGTGATGCCCACCGGGAGGAGCGTGATGCTCAGGCAGGCGTTGTAGGCGTCGGGGTAGAGCTCGACGTTCCAGTAGGAGCCGCCGAGGGTGAGCCGGAAGTACTCGTACTCGCGCTGGATGTCGTGTCCGGCGATGCCCCAGCCGCGCAGCGAGTTGAGCAGCAGCAGGGCGGCGGCGGCCACGTACAGCCCGGCTGCCAGCAGCGGCACCGGGTACCGGCGGCGGCGGAGCATCAGCAGCACCAGCAGGCCCGCTATCGCGACCAGTGCCAGCACGCTGACGGTACCGGTGAGCCCGTTGTTGAGCCTGATCGGGCCGGCCACGGACAGCAGCAGGGCGAGCGCGCCGAGGCCGGCCAGGGGTGCCGTTCCCCGGGGGAGGCCGCGGCGGCGGACGATGCCGGCGGGCCGTTCCTCCTCGGGCAGGAAGGCGCCCAGCACGGCCGCGGTCATGGCACTCGCCCCGGCGAGGTTGATCCGGGTGAGCGGGTGGTCCGCTCCGAACAGCGGCAGCAGGGTGTTGACGCCGAGCGCGATCAGCAGGTCGGTGACGACGGCCAGGCCGACGGCGACCATCAGGCTCGCGTCGCGGGAGGAGACCGCCTTGGCGGCGGTGCCGCGCCAGAGCGCCGTGGGGGCGCCGATCAGCAGCCAGAGCCCGGCGGCGGTGAGCACCGCCCCGGGCACCCCGGGCAGCATCTCGACGACGCAGGCCAGGGCACTGCCGAGGACGACGCCGTTGCGTCCGCGGAGGTACGGGAGGAGGGCGCGGGCGGTCACAGGCCGGCCTCGGCGTAGACCTCTTCGACCAGGGCGGCGACCGTCTCCCAGGCGTAGGCCCGGGCGGCGGTGGCGCTCCGTTCGGAGAGCCGGCCGCGCAGCGCCGGGTCGGCGGCGAGCCGGTCGATCGCGGCGGCGAGGGCGGCCGGTTCGGGTGCGGCCAGCAGGCCGGTTCCGGTGAGGAGTTCGCGGTTGCCGGGCACGTCGGTCGCGATCACCGGAAGGGCGGCGGCCATCGCCTCCAGGGCGACCAGCGGCATGCCCTCCCGGTCGGAGGGCAGGACGAAGGCGTCGGCCGCGGCGTACGCGGCGACGAGGTCCTCGCCGTGCAGGCCGCCGGCGAACTCGACCGTTTCCGGGCCGAGTTGCCGGGCTCGGGCCTCCAGCCGGGAGCGCAGTTCGCCGTCGCCGACGATCCGCAGCCGGACGGGCCGCTCGGTCAGGGCCATCGCGTCGAGCAGCCGCGCGACGTTCTTCTGGGCGCTGAGCCGGCCGACGTACAGCAGCCGGAGCGGCCCGGGCTCCGGCGTGCGGACGGGCATGAAGTACTGGCGGCCGACGCCGTTGGGCACGGTGAAGACCCGCTCGGCGGGCACCCGGTAGGTGTCCCGGACGAAGGCGCCCTGGGCGTCGGTCAGCACGATGACGGCGGCGGCGGCCCGCATGACCCGGGCCAGGACGTGCTTCTTGTACGCGGGCAGCAGCCGGCCGAGCCGGCCGGAGGCGTCCACGTCCAGGTGGAAGTGCAGGACGAACCGCTGCCGGCGCAGCCGGGCGGTGAGCGCGACGAGTTCGGGCATCAGGGCGTGCGCGCAGTGCAGGTGCAGCACGGCGCCGCGCGGTGCGCGCAGCAGGGAGACCGGCAGCCCGGGGGCGAGCGCGGTGTGCGCCACCTCCACGGCCCGGTGCCGGCGGACGGCGACCGGTCCGCCGGTGCGCCGTCCGGCGCCGCCGGCGCCCAGCGCGGTGGTGACCACCCGCACCTCGTGGCGCTCGGCCAGCTGGACGGAGAGGTTCTCCACCACGCGTTCGAGGCCGCCGAGGTGGGGCGGGTAGTAGGGGGTGACCTGCAGGATCGTACGCATCAGGGTTCCAGGGCGGCGGCTCGTCGGGGGTGCGTCCGGTGCCTCAGCCATGAGGGGTCTGGGACTTCCCGAAGCGGAAGTACAGGCTCTGCGGGTGGCCGACGAGGGCGACCCGGACGAGGGCGACGTCGGCGTTGGTCTGCAGCTTCGCGACCAGGGGCACCGGCGCGCCGAAGCGGGGGGTGAGGGCCGTGGTGGAGCTGGCCAGGGTCTGCCCGCTCGGCGACTCCAGGGTGACCAGGACCTGGTAGCCGTGGGCGCCCTCGCCGTGGTCGGTGACCGCGATCGGGACGACCACGGTGGAGCCCTCGAAGCCGGGCGAGGCGGTGAAGAACAGTTCGGCGTAGGTCCGGGGACGCTCGGTGAAGGAGTCCAGCAGCACCTCCCGGGTGGCCGGGACGGCCCACAGGGTGCAGGCGACGGCGACCGCCGCGACGGTGCCGGCGAGCACGGCGGGCAGCCGGGACGGCAGGGCTCGCCGCCGCCGCCGTGGGACGGCGGCGACGACCGGCTCCGGCCCGGTCCCGGCCGGGGCTTCCCCGGACCGGATGCTCATACCGCCTCGATGCGTTCGCTGCGCTTCTGCTGGGCGGGGATGCGGGCCTGCCCGGACTCGACGGCGGGCGCCTGGGCGTCGTGCCGCCGGAAGCGGTGGTTGAAGAGCTGGCGGAGGTTGGCCATGCCGTCCGGCAGGGCGTTCAGCTTCACCTCGCCGCCGCGGGTCCGGTACTCGATCGGGACCTCCATGAAGCGGTACCCGGCCGAGGTGGCGGCGTTCTTGATCTCCTGGGAGAAGGCCATGCCTCGGGAGCGCACGTCCAGGCCGTCCCAGATGTACCGCCGGAAGATCCACATGCCGGACTGGGAGTCCCGCAGGCCGTTGCGGAAGAGGGTGCGGCTGAGGGCGCTGAGGGCGTGGTTGGCGACGAAGTGCGAGGCCTTCATGGCGCGCCGGTTGCGGCGGTGCAGGCGATCCGTCGTCATGAACTCCACGTCGTGGTCGACCAGAGTGCGCAACAGGTCCGGCAGGGCGTCGAACGGGTAGGTGCAGTCGGCGTCACCGGTCGCGATGACGTCCCCGGTGGCGACGTCGAACCCGGCCAGGTAGGCGTTCCCGTAACCGCGCTCGGGCTGCAGGACCACCCGGGCGCCCAGGGCACGGGCGACGGCTGCGGTGTCGTCCGTCGAGGCGTTGTCGACGACGACGACCTCGGTCCTCCAGCCGGCGGCGGCGAGTTCCGCCGCCGGGATCGTGCCCATCACCGCCGGGAGGTTTGACGCCTCGTTGAGCGCGGGAATCACGATGGACAGAGTGTTCACGCTCTATTCCCCCTGTAAAGCAACTGCTCGTCCCGCCCCCTCGGGTGAGCGGGCCGGTCCGGGGGTCGGGTGTCGGACGACAGGTCGGGACGGTCCCCGACGGCCTCTCAGGCGGCGGGGCCGGTCCACGGACGACGGCCGGTGTGCGGCCGCCTCCCCTCGCCTGAACTCACCGAGGTTCCGGCCGACCGCGTTCGGACGCCGTCGAACCCAATGCGCCCCCACTCGGCCGAATGCCGCCATCCCCGTTCGCTCGGGCGCCATCTTTTCACACGCCACTCGCCGGTGACACCACGGCATGCGTGAGGCAGGACACGGCCCGACCGGGCCGTGTCCGCGCTGCGGCGTTCCGCCGGCTCAGCCGCCGACGAGCCAGGAACCGGCCGGCTTGGCGCTCAGTCCGGTGCCGCCGGTCTTCAGGCTGGCGACCTGCTGGGGGTTCAGGACCTCGTCCCACACGATGATCCGGCCGATCACCCCGGCCCAGCTGCCGCCCCAGATGCCGTGGTGCCGGCTGCGGCCGAGCTGCAGCGGGCCGGGGCCCGCCCAGATGCCGCCGTTGAGCTTGGCGGTGGCCGCCTGCGCGCCGTTGACGTAGAGCGTGATGCTGTGCTGCCCTGCGTCGTACACGCCGGTGAGCAGCGCCCACTGGCCCACCGTCTGCACGCTGTCCGGGGCCGCCGCCACCACGACGGTGCCGTCCGCGCCCCCGTCGGCGGTCTGCACCCGGAACGCCCAGGCCTTCTTGCCGTTGGCGTCGTCGCGGGCGAGGTCGAAGGAGTACGAAATGCCGTCGCCCTGGCTGATCGCCGTGCGGGAGCCGCCCGGCGCCTCGTTGTAGACCCAGGCGGAGATCGAGAAGCTCTTGGTGACGTCGATCACCTGGTTCGCCGACTGGGCGAAGGAGTTGCCGTTGCTGCGCAGGCGCAGCGCGTATCCGCCCTGGACCTCGCTGACCTGCGCGTCCGGGCCCATCGCGATGTTCGCCTGGCCGGAGCGGTCGGCGAGCAGTTCGGGCTGGCCGGGCACGGTGGGCGAGTTGGCCGAGGCGGTCGAGCCGGAGCCGGACGGGCGCGGGGAGGCGGAGGTGGACGCGCCCGAGGACGGACCGGCCTCCGGGGTGCCGTGCACGCCCTTCATGACGGCCAGTCCGACCGCACCGCCCAGCAGACAGGCGGTCAGCACGATGCCGCCCGTCCAGATCAGCTTCTTGCGGCGCGACCGGGCCTCGTGCTGTTCGGCGAGCGCCTCCCAGTCGGGCATCGCGGTCGCGGGCTGCTGCTGCGGAACGGCCCACTGCTGCTGCGACGGGAAGCCGGGCGGCGTGCCGAAGCCGACCTGCGGCGGGAAGGACTGGGCACCCTGTGCCCCCTGCTCCGCGGGATTCGCCGGTCCCTCTTGGGACCCGGGCTGACCCGTCCAACCGGGCGTGGCCCCCGTACCGTCACTCATGGCCAGAGATCGTAGGCCATGGGGTGCGGCGCAGTCTCGGGTGGTGACCGTTCCGTGAGCACAACGGGTGGGTCAGGGGCGGGTCGGATGTGCACACTGCGCTCACCGGAGTGTGTCCAGCCACGGACGCGACACGCTGCGTGCACAAGATATGGGGGTACATCACGGAGACACCACTACATGTATGCTCACTCTCGCTGTCGACGCAGGGGAACCCGGTGCAAGTCCGGGACTGCCCCGCAACGGTGAGCAGGCCCGTGAACGTCCGGGCCCGCACAGTCCGAGGGCCTGCCGACGGTGTGCCACCGGCTTCCCCGCAGATGCCATGAAGCACAGCTGTACGTCCGGGCCTCGCGGGTGGGCCGGGTGGCGACGCGCGCCTCGACTCGGATCGGGCGTGCCGTTCTGCCCTGCCGCGCGCACGCCCTGACGCACCCCCGGCCCCAGGCCCGCGGGGTACCCGAAGCGTCCGCTGCCGCCACAGGAGAGAGTGCGCCTTGACCGTCGCTGCCTCAGTCACCCTGCCCTCCCAGGGAATCGCCGAGTCCGCCCAGACCGACCCCGGTGCTGCGCTGCTCCGGCTGCTCACCGACCGCAGCACCGACCTCCCCCAGGTGGACCCCGGCCACGTCGCCGCCGCCGCACTGCGCGGCCGTCACGCCGGCTCCGACTTCGCGGAGCTGCGCGGGCTGGCCGTGGAGGCCGCCGCGTCGATGATCGCCGAGGACCCGCAGTACTCGAAGCTCGCGGCCCGCCTGCTGGCGCTGGAGATCCGCGACGAGGCGGTCTCCCAGGGCGCGGTCACCTTCGCCGCCTCGATCGCCGTCGGCCACGCCGAGGGCCTGATCGGCGACACCACCGCGGCCTTCGTGGCCAAGCACGCGGACGCCTTCGACGCCCTGGTCGACCTGCAGGGCGACGACCGCTTCGAGTACTTCGGCCTGCGCACCGTGCAGTCCCGCTACCTGCTGCGCCACCCGATCACCCGCAAGGTGGTCGAGACCCCGCAGTACTTCCTGCTGCGCGTCGCCGCGGGCCTCGCGGTCGGCGACAGCGAGCAGTCGGTGGCCGAGGTGGCGGAGCTGTACCGGCTGATGAGCCGTCTGGAGTACCTGACGTCCTCTCCGACGCTGTTCAACTCCGGCACCAAGCACCCGCAGATGTCCTCCTGCTACCTGCTGGACTCGCCGCTGGACAACCTGGACTCGATCTACAGCCGCTACGCGCAGATCGCCCGGCTGTCCAAGCACGCCGGCGGCATCGGCCTGTCCTACTCGCGCATCCGCTCCCGCGGCAGCCTGATCCGCGGCACCAACGGCCAGTCCAACGGCATCGTGCCGTTCCTGCGCACCCTGGACTCCTCGGTCGCCGCGGTCAACCAGGGCGGCCGCCGCAAGGGCGCCGCCTGCGTGTACCTGGAGACCTGGCACGCCGACATCGAGGAGTTCCTGGAGCTCCGCGACAACACCGGCGAGGAGGCCCGGCGCACCCACAACCTCAACCTGGCGCACTGGATCCCGGACGAGTTCATGCGCCGGGTCAACGCCGACGAGGACTGGTCGCTGTTCTCCCCCGCCGACGTCCCCGAGCTGGTCGACCTGTGGGGCGCCGACTTCGACGAGGCGTACCGCAAGGCCGAGCAGGCCGGCAAGGCCGTCCGCACCATCCCGGCGCAGACCCTGTACGCCCGGATGATGCGCACCCTGGCGCAGACCGGCAACGGCTGGATGACCTTCAAGGACGCCTCCAACCGGGCCGCCAACCAGACCGCGCTGCCCGGCCGCACCGTGCACTCGTCCAACCTGTGCACGGAGATCCTGGAGGTCACCGACGACTCCGAGACGGCCGTCTGCAACCTCGGCTCGGTCAACCTGGGCGCCCACGTCGCCGCCGGCGCCACCGCCGCCGACCTCGTGAACGCGATGGACTGGGAGCGCCTGGACGCCACCGTCCGCACCGCGGTGACCTTCCTCGACCGGGTCATCGACATCAACTTCTACCCGACCACCGAGGCGGGCACGTCCAACTCCCGCTGGCGGCCGGTCGGCCTCGGCGTGATGGGCCTGCAGGACGTCTTCTTCCAGCTGCGGATCGACTTCGACTCCGCCGAGGCGAAGACCCTCTCCACCCTGATCTCCGAGCGCATCATGCTCACCGCCTACGAGCGCTCCGCGGACCTCGCCGAGCAGTTCGGCCGCCACGAGGCGTACGGCGAGACCCGTGCCGCCCGCGGCGAGCTGCACATCGACCACTTCGACGCCGCCGCCCCGCAGTGGACGGAGCGCTGGGACGCGCTGCGCGCCCGGATCGCCGAGACCGGCCTGCGCAACTCGCTGCTGCTGGCGATCGCGCCGACCGCCACCATCGCCTCGATCGCCGGCGTCTACGAGTGCATCGAGCCGCAGGTGTCCAACCTGTTCAAGCGCGAGACGCTCTCCGGCGAGTTCCTCCAGGTCAACCCGTACCTGGTGCGCGAGCTCAAGGAGCTCGGCGTCTGGGACCAGCAGACCCGGGACGCGCTGCGCGAGACCAACGGCTCCGTCCAGGAGCTCAACTGGCTGCCCGCCGAGGTCCGTTCGCTGTACCGCACGGCCTGGGAGCTGCCGCAGCGCGCGCTGATCGACCTGGCCGCGGCCCGCATGCCGTACATCGACCAGAGCCAGTCGCTGAACCTCTTCATGGCCGCGCCCACCATCGGCAAGCTCAGCTCGATGTACGCGTACGCCTGGAAGGTCGGCCTGAAGACCACCTACTACCTGCGGTCGCGCCCGGCCACCCGGATCGCGCAGGCCGCCACGGGCGCCCGCGCCGCCGTGCCGGTGCCGGCGCCGACCATGAGCCAGGAGGAGCAGGACGCCATCGCCTGCTCCCTGGAGAACCCCGAGTCCTGCGAGGCCTGCCAGTGAGCACCGACGACCGCCAGAAGATGCTGCTCGACCCGGGCTTCGAGCTGACGCTGCGCCCGATGCGCTACCCGTCGTTCTACGACCGGTACCGCGACGCCATCAAGAACACCTGGACGGTGGAGGAGGTGGACCTGCACTCCGACGTCGCCGACCTCGCCAAGCTGAGCGAGGGCGAGCGGCACATGATCGGCCGCCTGGTCGCCTTCTTCGCCACCGGTGACTCGATCGTCGCCAACAACGTGGTGCTGAGCCTCTACAAGCACATCAACTCGCCCGAGGCCCGGCTCTACCTGTCCCGGCAGCTGTTCGAGGAGGCCGTGCACGTCCAGTTCTACCTGACGCTGCTCGACACCTACCTGCCCGACCCGGACGACCGCGCGGCGGCCTTCGCGGCGGTGGAGAACATCCCCTCCATCCACCAGAAGGCGCAGTTCTGCTTCAAGTACATGAACGCGGTCGACCACATCGACTCGCTGCAGACCAAGGAGGACCGCCGCGCGTTCCTCCTGAACCTGATCTGCTTCGCGGCCTGCGTCGAGGGCCTGTTCTTCTACGGCGCCTTCGCGTACGTGTACTGGTTCCGCAGCCGCGGCCTGCTGCACGGCCTGGCCACCGGCACCAACTGGGTGTTCCGCGACGAGTCCATGCACATGGACTTCGCGTTCAGCGTCGTGGACACCGTCCGCGAGGAGGAGCCGGACCTCTTCGACGAGCATATGGCCAAGCAGGTCACCGAGATGCTGGAGGAGGCCGTCGAGGCCGAGCTCCAGTTCGCCCGCGACCTCTGCGGCGAGGGCCTGCCCGGCATGAACACCGAGTCCATGCGCCAGTACCTGGAGGCCGTCGCCGACCAGCGCCTGGCCCGCCTCGGCCTGCCGATCCGCTACGGCTCCACCAACCCCTTCGGGTTCATGGAGCTGCAGAACGTCCAGGAGCTGACCAACTTCTTCGAGCGCCGGGTCTCCGCCTACCAGGTCGCCGTCGAGGGTTCGGTCTCCTTCGACGACGACTTCTAGGCCGCGGCACACCGGTCACGCAGGAGGGCCGCACCCGGGTTCCGGGTGCGGCCCTCGCGCGTGCCGTCGGGCGGTCCGTCAGTCGTTCGGGACGGTGGCGTACTTGGGGGTGCCCTCGGCCATCTGCTTCAGGGCGTCCTTGCGGTCGCGCTTGGAGAGCCGGTCGATGTACAGGTAGCCGTACAGGTGGTCGGTCTCGTGCTGGAGGCAGCGGGCGAAGAAGCCGGTGCCCTCGACCCGGATCGGGTTGCCGTCCTTGTCGACCCCGGTGACGGCGGCGTAGTCGGGGCGGGCCAGGTCCATGTAGGCGGTGGGGACGGACAGGCAGCCCTCGGCGGAGTCGTCCAGGGCGCGGCGGCCCGGCGGCAGCTCCTCCAGCACCGGGTTGACGACGTGTCCGACGTGGCGCACGCCCTCGTCGTCGGGGCAGTCGTAGACGAAGACCTTGAGGTCGACGCCGATCTGGTTCGCGGCCAGGCCGACGCCGTCGGCGGCGTACATCGAGACGAACATGTCGTCGATGAGCGAGGCGAGTTCGCCGTCGAAGGCGGTCACCGTGGCGACCTCGCGGTGCAGCACCGGGTTGCCGAAGACCGTGATCGGGCGGGCCGTGCCCTTGGAGAGGTCGGGCAGCTCGCCGACGACCTTCTGCACCGGGGTCTCGTCCTGCTCGGGGTGGTCGTGCTCGTGCTCGTCGGCCATCGCTGGTTTCCGCTCCGTGGTTCCGTCCAGGTGTACCGCTCAAGGGTACGGCGCCGGGCGAACCCCTTCCTCAACAAACCTCTTCGAGGTCCCGGTACGCCCGGGTGGCGGGGGAGGCGGCGACCCAGCGGTCCAGGAGGGTGCGGACCAGGCCGGCGGGGGCGGCGATGCCGCACTCGCGCTCGGCGAGCCAGGAGGTGCCGATGCTGCCCTGGCTGAGGTGGCTGAGGTGGCCGGGGTGGGTGGGGTCGCCGTCGTCGTGCGGGTCGTGGTGGGCGGTGTGGCCGTCGTCGATGGCCATCCGGCTCTCCGAGCAGGCGCGGCACAGCAGCCGCACCGAGCTCGTCCAGTCCTCGGCGGCGTACCCGGCGTCGGCGACCAGACGCTCCAGCGCGTCCCGGTCACCCGCCGTGGCGGCCTGCAGCAGCACCACGAAGGTCGGCACCGGGGAGGGCGCCCACAGCTCGATCTCGTCGAAGACGGGGTAGGCGACGCCGTCGGCGACCCGCTCGCCGTGCGGGGCGCCGTCGTGCAGCACGACCTCGCCCCAGCGGCGGCCGGAGGACGGCAGCGGGATGGACAGCACCTCGATCCGGGCGGGGTCGAGCCGGCGGCCCCAGACCACCTCGGACTCGCCGTCCGGGGAGAGCCGCACCGGGGTGGTGCCGAGGTCGAGGTCGACGGGCCCGTCGGCGGGGACTCCGGGCCCGCCGGGGAGTCTCAGCCCGTACGCCTGCCAGGCACGGCGGGCGAGCGGCCAGTCCTGCAGGGCGGTGGCGGTGATGCCGAGGTTCCACCAGTCGGGGGCACCGGTCGCCCGGTCGAGCAGGGCGACGGCGCGCAGCCCGGCGGTGCGGGCCTGCTCCCAGTCGCGGCGGAACTTGTGCAGCAGGGCGAGGTTGAACCAGGAGTCGGAGAGCCACGGCTCCAGGTCGGCGGCCATGACGAGCAGGGCGCCGGCGTCCTCGTAGCGGCCGTCGCCGATGAGCGTGAAGGCGCGGTCGGTCGTCTGCCGCCAGGTGGCCGACGGCCGGTGCCTTGCGCGGTGGAAGATCCTCACGTTCCGTCCCTGCCGTTGTCGTCCGCCAGTTCTCAGCACATGCTCCGAGGCCGGCTGCTGCAACGGGAACGATCCGGTGTGCCGGGTGGCCCCGCATCCGGTGTTCCACGCTACGACCGCATCCAACCACGCCTGTGGCGGCCCGCGCTCCCCGCGCGGCGGTTCATGCCGGTTCGCGGCCCGCGGCGCCCGCTCTGGCCAAGGCGTCGACCACGGCCGGGTCGTAGCCGCGGCCTCGCTCCAGCCGCAGCCGTTCCAGCGCCGCGAAGGCGGCGGTGGCCTCGGACAGCCCGCGGCCGCGGGCCTCGGTGCGCAGGTCGTCGTGGGCGTTGGCGACCCGGATGATGCGGGCGGCCAGCGGCAGGCTGCGGTCGGCGGCGCCGTCCGGCAGCCGGAAGGGGTCGGCGAGCCGGGCGACCTGGTCGCCGACCCGCCGCGGGACGCCGGTGCGCCGGATGACCTCGCTGCCCAGGCGGGCGATCCGCTGCTGTTCGGCGGGCGGCAGCATGGCGGTGGCACCGCCGGGTACGGGTTCGACCAGCGAGAGCTGGCCGATGTCGTGCATCAGTGCGGCGTACTCCAGAAGGGCGAGATCCCGGGTCCCGAGCCCGAGTTCGCGCCCCAGCGCGCACGCCGTGTCGGCGACCCGGCGGGCATGCCCCGGTGGGGTGTAGCCGGCGACCTCGGTGGCCCGGGCGAGCGCCTCGATGGTCTGCCCGGTGGTGGCGCGGATCGCCGCGGCCCGCCGGAAGGACGCCTGGGCCAGCAGCAGCGGGGTGCAGAACAGCGGCAGCGCCCACAGCCCGACCTCGCCGGCGAGCAGGCTGACCAGCATGCCGGTGGCGACGATCGCCGATCCGATGCCGAGCAGCGAACGCAGTTCGTCCTCCAGTGCGGCGGCGAACCGCAGGCCGGCGCGGGCGCGGTGCAGCACCGCGGCCAGCACGGCGTCGCAGAGCGCGGTGAGTGCGGCGACGCCGGTCAGCAGGGCCCCGTACGCCGGGCCGACGATCGGTGCCCGGTCGAGCAGGCCGCTGCCGTAGACCGGCTGGAAGAGCAGGGCGGCGAAGGCCGTGGTGAGCAGCCGCCGGGAGGCGATGTCGGCGCGGGCGGCGTCCGGCAGGCCGGGGGCGGGCCGGGCGTGCCGACCGGGGCCGGCGCGGCGGGTGCGGACGCCGGGCAGGGCGAGCGGGAGCAGGCCGGCCAGGGTGCCGAGGCCGGTGACGGCGACGACCTGCAGTGTCCCGTGGCCGGTGGGGGTGCCGTGCAGCGGTCCGAGCAGGGCGTAGGCGAGGGCGGCGGCGGTGCCGAGCGGGGCCTGCTCGCGGTCGCCGGGCAGGGTGATCCTGGCCCGTTCGCCGGCCGCGACGACGGTGCCGAAGGCGAGGGCCACCTGCGGCTGGACGAGGCCGTGCACGGCGACGTGGAGCAGGGCCGCGCCGAGCAGCAGGGCTGCGGCGGCGTGGACGGCGGACGGCCGGAGGAAGCCGCCGCGCCGGCCGGGTCTCACGGCGACCCGCCCGCGGTGATCCGGCCGCCCGGCCCGGGCACCCGGTGGGCCGGCTCGGGGACGCCGAGCGGGATGTCCGGGACCTCGCCGTCCCAGCCGCCGGGCGGTGGCGGCTCGGGCTGCCAGCCGTGCAGGTCGACGGCGGCGACCAGGGCCTGCACCATGGCCGGGTCGAACTGGCTTCCGGCGCAGCGCTGGAGTTCGGTGACGGCCTCGGTGACGGGGCGGCCGCGCCGGTAGGAGCGGGTGGAGGTCATCGAGTCGAAGGCGTCGGCGACCGAGATGATCCGGGCGAACTCGGGGATCCGGTCGCCGGCCAGGCCGGCGGGGTAGCCGCGGCCGTCGAGCCGTTCGTGGTGGTGCAGGATGCCCGCCCGGGCCTCGCCGAGGAAGGCGAGGTCGCGGACGAGTTCGTGGCCGAAGACCGGGTGGACCTCGACGGCGCGGCGCTCGGCCTCGGTGAGCGGGCCGTTGCGGCGCAGCAGTTCGGTGGCGACGCCGAGTTTGCCGACGTCGTGCAGGGTGCCGGCGAAGTGCAGGGTGCGGATGCGGTCCTCGGCCATGCCGAGCTGTCGGGCCATCAGGACGGCGGCCCGGCCGACGCGTTCGCTGTGGCCGCGGGTGTAGGCGTCCTTGATCTCCACGGCCTGGACGAGGGCGCGGACGGTGGCCTGGTGAGCGCCGGCCTCCCGGTGGCCCTGGGCGAACATCCAGGCGGAGATGGAGAGCGGCAGCAGGGCGAGCACCGCCGCGAACGCACCGTACGGGCCCTGCCAGAGGACCGCGACCATCAGGCCGCCGGCGCCCTGGACGAGTGCGGGCAGCACCACGGCGCCGGCGGCCCGGGCGAGGTCGGCGGGGTGGGCGGCGCGGTGCGGGCGGGCGGTGTCCAGCTGCCGCATGACACCGACGAGAACGGCGTTGACCAGGCAGAACGCTGCGACGGCGGCCATCGCGCCGAGGGCCGCGGCGGGGAAGTCCGCGCCGAGCAGCAGGTGCGGGCCGCCGAGCAGCCGGTAGACGGCGGCGGCGGCGAATGCGGCGACGGCCAGCTGGGCGGCGTTCCAGAGCCGGCGCAGCCGGCGCGGCCGGGGGATGTGGGCGGTGAGCGCGCCGGGGACGGCGACCAGTGCGGCCGCGGCGGGCGGGAGCAGCAGGACGCCGGCGAAGAGCACCGGGAAGAAGCCGCGGCCGGGCAGTGCGCGGGCGGGCTCGCGGGGTTCGCGGGGCGGTCGGCGCAGCAGCCGTCGGCCGACTCTGGCGCAGGGGGTGGGCAGTCCGACGGCGAGGGACTCGGCGCAGGTGTGCAGGAAGGCGAGCAGGGCGAGGCGGGGCCAGTCGACGGTGCCGCCGAGCGGGCCGCGCAGGGTGGTGGCGAGCGGGAGCAGGCAGCAGGCGGCGCCGGCCAGCACCGCGGCGGCGTATCGGGCCGCGGCCCCGGTCAGGGCGTCGCCCTCGCCTTCGCTTGCGATGTCAGCCTCCCCCGCCGTGCCCGGCCCGTCCCGTTCGCGGGCCAGTGAGGAGAATAGGCCCGAGTCCGGGCGGCGGGGCGCACGATCGCGCAATGACGCAGTCGATGCAGCGCCAGCTCACCCGAACGAGTGAAAGGGCCCAATCGTCGGAACGGCTTGCCGGGCAGCGCGGCCGGCGCGGCCGTGAGAGCGCTTCCCGAAGGCTTCCTTAAGGGAGGCCCAAGCCTGCCGCACGGCCCTTGACCCTGCCAGTGGTCCAGTCCACCGTGAGGTGACCCCGTCCGGAAGGGGCCCGGCCGCCCCGTGCGGCCGGGAGTGCACCACGGCATCGCCGCGCGGATGCCGACGTCCCGTCACCCGACCGCCCCGGCCGCTCGTACGGCCGGCGGTCCGTCCTGCTCTCCCGGAGAGGTCCCCCATGGAACGTGCCCAGCTCCGCTCCCCCGCGCCCGGCCGGCACCGCCGCCGGCGCGGCGCCGCCGCAGCGGCGGCCGTGGCCGCGCTCGGCCTGATCGCGGGCGGTGCGGCCGCCGCGCTGGCCGGCGGCGACGCCCTCGCCTCCTCCCCTGCGGCGGCCGGCCTCGGCAGCAACTGGTACGCGTCGGCCCCCTATCTGATGCCGGAGGACAACTCGCCGCCGGACCCGGCCGCGGTGATGGACGCGACCGGCCAGAAGGCCTTCCAGCTGGCCTTCATCCTGGACTCGGGCGGCTGCACGCCCTCCTGGGGCGGCACCTCCTCGATCGAGACGGACACCGTGATGCCGGCGGTGATCCAGAAGATCCGGGCGAAGGGCGGCGACGTCTCGGTCTCGGTCGGCGGCTACGGCGGCAACAAGCTCGGCCAGGGCTGCGGCACCCCGGAGGCCACCGCGGCCGGCTATCAGAAGGTCATCACCAAGTACCAGTTGAAGGCGATCGACTTCGACCTGGAGGAGCCGGAGTACGAGAACGCGGCGGCCATCCACAACGAGATCGGCGCCGCGAAGATCCTCCAGAAGAACAACCCGGGGCTCTACGTCTCCATCACCACGGCGGGCACCAACGCGGGCACCGGCTGGTTCGGGCAGCAGATGCTGAACGAGGCCAAGTCCCAGGGCTTCACGCCGAACAACTTCTCCATCATGCCGTTCGACGGCGGCTTCAACGGCGCCGCGGCGCAGACCGATGCGCTGGTGAAGTTCAACAAGATCCTGCAGACCACCTTCGGCTGGGACGAGGCCACCGCCTACGCCCACGAGGGCGTCTCGCTGATGAACGGCCGCACCGACGTCGCCGAGTACTTCAAGCAGGCCGACTTCCAGGCCGTGCTGGACTTCGCGACCGCGCACGAGCTGGCCCGCTACACCTTCTGGTCCGTCAACCGGGACCGCCAGTGCCCCGGCACCGTCGACCCGGGGCTGTCCGGCTCCTGCTCCAGCGTGGCGCAGAGCGACTGGGACTTCACCAAGTACACGGTGAAGTTCGCCGGCGCGACCCCGCCCACCGCCACGCCGACCGCGACCCCCACCGGCACCCCGACCGGCTCAGCCTCGCCGACCGGGAAGCCCGGCACCTGCACGCTGCCGGCCTGGAACGCGTCGACCGTCTACACCAACGGCAACAAGGTCTCGTACCAGGGCCGGAACTACCACGCCAAGTGGTGGACGCAGAACGAGATCCCGACCAACAGCGGGCAGTGGGGCGTCTGGGCGGACGACGGCGCCTGCTGACCCCGGGTGCGGCACGGGCCGGCGCCCGGGGCGACCCCCGGCGCCGGCCCGTGCCGGACACGACCGTCCTGCGGTGCCTACTCGGTCGCCGCCGCGGTGGCCGCGGCGGCGCCGTGCCCGGCGCCCTCCTCGGCCGACACCTGGGCGGAGCGCTGGCCGGCCCGGATGGAGTCGATCCTGGCGAGCACCTTGGTGCGCAGGTCGGCCGGGGTGTCGTCACAGCCGCAGGAGCGCTTGATCAGGGCCTTGATGGCCTGCTCCAGCCCGTACTTCTCCAGGCAGGGCGAGCACTCCTCGAAGTGCACCCGCAGCTTGACGCAGTCGCCCTCGGCCATCTCGTTGTCGAGGAATTCGTAGAGGTGGTCGAGCACCTCGCCGCACTCGGTGTCGTGCGGATCGCCGCAGCTCATGAGCCCGCGCCCTTCGCTTCCTGCCCTGCACCGGTGCCCGCCGGCACGAGACCGCGCTCGCGGGCGTAGTCCTCCAGCATGCCGCGCAACTGACGGCGGCCACGGTGCAGTCGGGACATCACCGTACCGATGGGTGTACCCATGATGTCCGCGATCTCCTTGTACGCAAAGCCCTCGACGTCCGCCAGGTAGACGGCGATCCGGAACTCCTCAGGAATGGCCTGCAGGGCGTCCTTCACGTCGCTGTCCGGCAGGTGGTCCAGTGCCTGGGCCTCCGCCGACCGCAGCCCGGTCGACATGTGCGACTCGGCCCGGGCGAGCTGCCAGTCCTCGATCTCCTCGGCCGCGGTGCGCTGGGGCTCGCGCTGCTTCTTGCGGTACGAGTTGATGAAGGTGTTGGTGAGGATGCGGTACAGCCACGCCTTGAGGTTCGTGCCCTCGCGGAACTGGTGGAAGGACGCGTACGCCTTGGCGAACGCCTCCTGGAGCAGGTCCTCCGCGTCGGCCGGATTGCGGGTCATCCGCAGCGCCGCCGAGTACATCGGGTCCAGGAAGGCCAGCGCGTCGCGCTCGAAGCGCTCCCGGCGCGCGTCCTCGGTCTCGTCCGAGGACACCCGGAAGGTGTCCTCGCCGATGGCCTCGGCCAGTTCGTCCCCGGTGAGTGCCCCGCCCTCGGGCACGCCCTCACCCGGCACGGCACCCGGCACGGCCTCGTCCTCGGTCCCGACGACCGGACCCACCTCCTCGGAACTGCGGGCCCGGCCCACCGCGGGCCGACCCGAAATGGAGGATATCCGGCCCACCGGCTTCTCGCCCGCGACAATCCATTCCGACCAGTCGGGCACGAGGGCGCCTTGCGCCGCCCGCTCCTCCGGCCGCTCGGGGCACGCGATCGAACCCATGGACGCTGCCTTTCCACCAGGACTCTGCTGACGGTCCTTGCAACCGCGCCCGGCGCCCGTGCATTCCCGCCGCCGTCACCCGATCGGCAGCACCGATCCCAGCCAGTGCGCAACGGCACCGGTGAGCCCGGCCAGCGCCTCCTCCTGGCCGACCGGCGCGCGCTTGGGCACGGCGAAGCCGTGGCTGCCGTGCGCCACCTCGACCAGGCGGTGGGTCTCCGGCAGGCCGGGGAACTCCCCGGGGGTGCCGAAGGTGTCCGCGCCGCCCTGCACCACCAGCGTCGGCAGCCCGGTGTGCAGCAGTTCCTCCGCCCGGCTCTTCTCCGGCTTGCCCGGCGGGTGCAGCGGGAAGGCGAGCGCGAGCACCGCCACCGCGCCGGAGGCCGCCCCCGTCCGGCAGGCGACCCGGGCACCGGCGCTGCGGCCGCCCGCGACCAGCGGCAGCCCCTCCCCGGCGAGCTCCGCCATCACCGGCAGCCACGCCTCGTCCAGGGTCTTCGGCGCCGGGCCGATCCGCTTCCCGGCCACCCGCCAGGGCTGCTCGACCAGCGCCACCGAGAAGCCGAGCGGGGGCAGTGCGGCGGCCAGCGCCTGCAGGTCCCGCGCCTCCACCCCGCCGCCGGCCCCGTGCCCGAGGGCGAGCAGTCCCCTGGCCCCGGCCTCCGCGTACACCGTCACCCGCGCATCGCCGACCGGTGTCGGCACCAGCTTCTGCATGGGAGGAGCCTATGCACGCCCGGCCTGCGGCACCGGCACCGGTCGGCACCGGGGTGCTCAGAAGAGAGTGGTGCGGTCGTCCTCGGTGAGTTCGCGGACGAGCTCGGGGCCGTTGTTGCGGATGTTGCCGACTGCCGCGCCCACCGGGTGGACCTTCAGGGCGCCGGGCGGCGGCGGCACCAGCAGGCCGCGCAGCTCGTCCGGGTCGCTCAGGCCGGGGTCGAGCCAGGCGTCGAAGGCGCCCGGGTCGAGGAAGAGCGGCATCCGCTCGTGGATCGGGTCGAGCAGCGGCTCGGCCTCCGTGGTGACGACGGTGCAGGTCACCCGCCAGGCGTCCGGGTCGCCGGGCGGGCGGGTGCGGTCGCGCCAGAACTCGTACAGGCCGGCCAGCGCGAGCATGCCGCCGTCGGCGCGGGAGACGAAGTACGGCTGCTTGCGGGGCCGGCCCTTCCCCTCCTTGACCGTCTGCCACTCGTAGTAGCCGTCGACCGGGAGCAGGCAGCGGCGGGAGGCGAAGGCCTGGCGGTAGGCGGGCTTCTCGTGCACCGTGTCGGCCCGGGCGTTGATCATCTTGACGGCGGTGTCCGGCGAGTTCGACCAGGCGGGTATCAGCCCCCAGCGCAGCACCCGCAGCTGCCGCACCGGCCGCTGCTGGCCCTTGGGCGCCCGGTCCAGCACCGCGTACGCCGCCTCGGTGGGCGCCACGTTCCAGCTCGGGGCGACGGTCTCGGTCGGGTCCCACTGCCGGACGCCGAACACCTCGACGATGTCCTCGGGCTTGTTGGTGGAGGCGAAGCGGCCGCACATGGGGGCCAGCTTGCCACGGCGCACCCGCCGCCCGGGGCGGGAATCCGGCACCGCCGGGGACGAACCGGACCGAACCGCCCGCTACCGCTGCGGCGTCCCGGCATGGGAGGCTGCCGGACCGGCAGGACCAAGGGAGGCGGGATCGGCATGGACATCGCGGAGGTCTGGGAGCGGGTGGCGGGCGTACAGCCCGACCCGCCGAACTGGCTGGTGATGACCACCGCCGCACTGGCCCTGCTGGCGATCGTGCCGTCCCCGGTGTGGCGGGTCAGCCGCACCGTGGTGACCATCGCGCACGAGGGCGGCCACGGCGTCGCCGCGCTGCTGACCCGGCGGCGGCTGTCCGGCATCCGGCTGCACTCGGACACCTCCGGGCTGACCATCTCCTCCGGCCGCCCGACCGGGCCGGGCATGATCCTCACCGCCGCGGCCGGCTACGTCGCGCCCTCGCTGCTGGGCCTCGGCGGCGCCGCGCTGCTCGCCGACGGCCGGATCACGGCACTGCTGTGGATCTCCATCCTGCTGCTGGCCGGGATGCTGGTGATGATCCGCAACGCCTTCGGGCTGCTGGCCGTGGTGCTCACCGGCGCGCTCTTCCTGGTGGTCTCCTGGTACGGCGGCAGCCAGGTGCAGGCCGCCTTCGCCTACCTGGGCGTGTGGTTCCTGCTGCTGGCCGGCGTGCGGCCGGTGGTCGAGCTGCAGGGCAAGCGGCGCAGCGGCGGGGCCCCGGACTCCGACGCGGACCAGCTGGCCCGGCTCACCGGGGTGAGCGCGGTGCTGTGGGTGGCGCTGTTCCTGGTGGTGGCGCTGTCCTGCCTGTTGGGCGGCGCGAGCTGGCTGCTGCACTGGAAACAGTGAGCCGAGGTCCGTGCGGTGACGGTCGGTGGGCACACCGCCCTCACGGAAACCGCGCAGACCCCCCGTCCGCCATGCGAATGCGCTCCGGGCCGCCGCGCCCGCTCCCCCTAGACTTGGCGGCATGACCGATGCCCTGTGGCCCGCCCCCGTCGCCACCGCCGCCGTGGACGCGACCGTCACCATCCCCGGCTCCAAGTCGGCGACCAACCGCGCGCTGATCCTGGCCGCGCTCGCGGAC
Source organism: Kitasatospora sp. NPDC051914 (assembly GCF_040680995.1). Lineage (NCBI taxonomy): Bacteria > Bacillati > Actinomycetota > Actinomycetes > Kitasatosporales > Streptomycetaceae > Kitasatospora > Kitasatospora sp. NPDC051914. Next base: position 66,163 of record NZ_JBFAXX010000012.1, on the reverse strand, counting down.
GGCCCCGGCTGGGTCCGCCGGCCGCTGCGCAGCCGCGACTCCCAGCTGATGGCGGACGGCCTGCGGGCGCTCGGCGTCACCGTCGAGGAGACGGTCAACGAGGCGAGCGGCGGCACCGGCGGCGGCGAGGCCTGGCGGGTCATCCCGGCGGCGCAGCTGCGCGGCCCGGCCCAGGTGGACGTGGGCAACGCCGGCACGGTGATGCGCTTCCTGCCCCCGCTCGCGGCGCTCGCCGACGGCGCGGTGCACTTCGACGGCGACCCGCGCTGCTACGAGCGCCCCCAGCACGGCGTGATCGACGCGCTGCGCGCCCTCGGTGCCCGGATCGACGACGGCGGCCGCGGCGGCTTCCCGCTGACCGTGCACGGCACCGGTGCGGTGGACGGCGGCACGGTCGACGTGGACGCCTCCTCGTCCTCGCAGTTCATCTCCGCCCTGCTGCTGTCCGGTGCGCGCTACAACAACGGTGTGGAGATCCGGAACATCGGCGAGACGGTGCCCTCGCTGCCGCACATCCGGATGACGGTGGACATGGTGCGCAAGGCGGGCGGCCAGGTCGACGCGCCGGAGGACGGCGGCGAGAAGGACGTCTGGCGGGTCACCCCGGGCGCGCTGATCGGCCGCGACCTGGTGGTCGAGCCGGACCTCTCCAACGCGGCGCCGTTCTTCGCGGCCGCGCTGGTCACCGGCGGCCGGGTGACCGTCCGCGACTGGCCGAAGCACACGTACCAGCCGGGCGACCAGCTGCGCGAGATCTACACGCAGATGGGCGGCTCCTGCCGGTTCACCGACGAGGGCCTGGAGTTCACCGGCACCGGCAAGGTCCACGGCATCGAGGCCGACCTGCACGACGTCGGCGAGCTGACCCCGGTGATCGCCGCGGTGGCCGCGCTGGCGGACTCCGAGTCCCACCTGTACGGCATCGCCCACCTGCGGATGCACGAGACCGACCGGCTGGCCGCGCTCGCCAAGGAGATCAACGACCTGGGCGGCGACGTGTCGGAGACCGAGGACGGCCTGCGCATCCGGCCGCGCCCGATGCACGGCGGCGTCTTCCACACCTACGAGGACCACCGGCTGGCGACCGCCGCCGCGGTGATCGGCCTCGCGGTGGAGGGTGTCCGGGTGGAGAACGTGGCGACGACCGCCAAGACCCTGCCGGACTTCCCGCAGATGTGGGCCGACCTCCTCGGCCAGGGCTGACGGGGGCAGAGCAGCATGCGCCGCTACGGCAAGGACGCCGACGAGGACGACATCCGCAACCGCCCGGCCCGCCGGGGCTCCCGGCCCCGCACCAGGATCAGGCCGAAGCACGAGGACGCGGCGGAGGCGATGGTCCTCACCGTCGACCGGGGCCGGCTGACCTGCCTGGTCGAGGGCGGCACCAAGCGGGAGCGGCAGGTCGTCGCGATGAAGGCCCGCGAGCTGGGCCGCAAGGGCGTCGTGGTCGGCGACACGGTGAGCCTGGTCGGCGACCTGTCCGGTGAGCCGGACACGCTGGCCCGGATCGTCCGGGTCGCCGAGCGGAGTTCTGTGCTGCGGCGCACCGCGGACGACGACGACCCGTACGAGCGGATCGTCGTCGCCAATGCCGAGCAGCTGGCGATCGTCACCGCGCTGGCCAACCCGGAGCCGCGGCCGCGGCTGATCGACCGCTGCCTGGTGGCGGCGTACGACGCCGGGATGGAGCCGCTGCTGGTGCTCACCAAGTCGGACCTGGCACCGGCCGAGCCGCTGCTGGAGGCGTACGCGCCGCTGGGCATCTCGTACGTGGTGACCCGGCGGGACGAGCTGGGGACGGCGGGTGCGGAGGCGGTGCGCGAGTACCTGCGCGGGCGTTCGACGGTGTTCATCGGGCACTCCGGCGTCGGCAAGACGACGCTGGTCAACGCGCTGGTGCCGGAGCGGCAGCGGACGACCGGGCAGGTGAACGCGGTGACCGGCCGCGGCCGGCACACCACCGTCTCGGCGCTGGCGCTGCGGCTGCCGCCGCCGCCCGGGGCCAGGCCCGGTTCGAAGAAGGCGCTGGATCCGGGCTGGGTGATCGACACCCCGGGCTTCCGCTCCTTCGGGCTGTCGCACATCGACCCGTCCCGGGTGATCCACGCCTTCCCCGACCTGGAGCCGGGCACCGTCGACTGCCCGCGCGCCTGCAGCCACGACGAGCCGGACTGCGCCCTGGACGCCTGGGTGGAGGAGGGCAACGCCGAGGCGGCCCGGCTGTACTCGCTGCGCCGGCTGCTGGCCAGCCGCGAGGCCCGCGAGGGCGACTGACCGCCGCCGCGGCGCCACGGCTCTCCCTGACGCCGCTCCTTCACCCACCCCCCGATTGCCGGTCGGTCCGGTTCCCGCCGGAGGTGTCGGACGGGCCACGGCCGGTGATCATAGGAAAGTCGGACCAAGTCGGCCCGGCGCTCCGAGGGGCAAGGGAGTCAGCCCGATGGCATGGGCCATGGTGGTCCTCGCCGGTCTGCTGGAGACCGGCTTCGCGATCAACCTCAAGCTGAGCCACGGCTTCACCCGGCTCTGGCCCACCATCAGCTTCTGCGCCTTCGCCCTGGGCAGCTTCGGCCTGCTCACCCTCTCCCTCAAGTCGCTGCCGGTCGGTTCGGCGTACGCGGTCTGGACGGGCATCGGCGCGGCCGGCACCGCGGCCTACGGCATCCTCTTCTTCAACGAGTCCAGCAGCGTGCTCAAACTGGTCTCCATCACGCTGGTGATCGCCGGCGTGGTCGGCCTCCAGCTGAGCGGTTCCGGACACTGATCCGCACGCCGGTTCGGTCCGCTGTGCGAGCCGCGCTGCCCTGAGCGGCCCGGGGTCGCTAGGGTTCGGGCATGGCCGACTACCACGACGACCTCCGACTCGCCCACGTCCTCGCCGACTCGGCCGACTCGGTCACCCTGGAGCGCTTCAAGGCGCTGGACCTCAAGGTCGAGACCAAGCCGGACCTCACGCCCGTCAGCGACGCCGACAAGGCCGCCGAGGAACTGGTGCGCAGCGTGCTGCAGCGGGCCCGCCCGCGGGACGCCGTGATGGGCGAGGAGTACGGCCTGCACGGCTCCGGCCCGCGCCGCTGGGTCATCGACCCCATCGACGGCACCAAGAACTACGTCCGCGGCGTGCCGGTCTGGGCGACGCTGATCGCGCTGCTCGAGGAGGGCATCGACGGCGAGCTGCAGCCCGTCGTCGGCATCGTCTCCGCACCGGCGCTGAACCGCCGCTGGTGGGCGGCGCGCAACCTGGGCGCGTACGCCGGGCGGAGCCTGGCCAAGGCGACGCGCATCCACGTCTCCCAGGTCGGCCGGATCGAGGACGCCTCCTTCTCGTACTCCTCGCTGACCGGCTGGGAGGAGCGCGGCCGCCTCGACCCGTTCCTGGACCTCACCAGGGCCTGCTGGCGCACCCGGGCGTACGGCGACTTCTGGTCGTACATGATGGTCGCCGAGGGCGCGGTGGACATCGCCGCGGAGCCGGAGCTCAGCCTCTGGGACATGGCCGCACCGTGCATCGTGGTGCAGGAGGCGGGCGGCCGCTTCACCGGCCTGGACGGCCTGGACGGCGCGAACGGCGCCGACGCGGTCGCCTCGAACGGGCTGCTGCACGGCGAGGCGTTGCGCCGGCTCAGCGTCTGAGCCGCGGCGGGCGGCCCGTCCGACGGGCGTGTTTCGGCGGGTGGTCGGCGAGGTTGCCGGCCACCCGCAGTGCGTTCGCCGTGGCGCTGAGGGAGCGGCAACTCCCTTGCAACAGAAGGCCCCTAGGCTCGGTGAACCAGTGGCCGGTATCCCCTACCGCGCCTCCGTTCCCCGTGCGCCCACCCCGCCGGGCCGTCTGCCGAGGGGGCCTCCCCACGTGCGTACGCTCCGCAGCATCCGCCACCGGCTCGCCCTGCTGCTCGCCCTTCCGACCGGAGCCCTGGTGGTGCTGGGTGCGGTCGGCACCGCCGGCCAGGCCGGTCGGTACTCCGACGCCGGCCGGACCGGGGACCGGGTGGCCCTGGTGGCCGCCACCGGGGAGTTCGTCCACCAGCTCCAGCGCGAGCGCGGCCTGACCGCCGGCCTGCTCGGCGGCGAGGAGTCCTTCCGGACGCAGCTCTCCCCGCAGCGCGAGGCCGCCGACCGGGCCCGGCGGGCGCTCGACCAGCGGCTGGCCGCCGATCCGCCCGGCGCGGACAGGGTGCGCACGGCGCTCGGCGGGCTGAGCACCCTGGCCCGGCTGCGCGGCCGGACCGACACCGGCGCCGCCACCCGGGCCGAGGCCCTGGAGTTCTTCACCGGCGCGGTCACCGCGCTCAACGCGGCCGCCTTCGCCGACCGGGACGGCACCGGCGACCGCCGGCTGGCCGACGCCCTCGGCACCCTGCAGTCGCTGAGCGAAGCCACCGAGGCCGCCGCCCTGGAACGCGGCACCCTCAACGGCGTGCTCGCCGCCGGCGCCTTCCGCAGCAGCGAGTACCCGGCCTTCGTCCGGATCACTGCGGTCAAGAGTGCCGCGCTCGCCGACGTCCCGCGCACCGCGCTCCCGGCCCGCGCCGCCGCACTCGACGCGGTGCTGCGCAGCCCGGCCGCGGTGACCGTCGCCGGCATGGAGCAGCAGGCCCTGGACGGCTTCGCGGGCACCCGGCTGCCGGTGCGCGCGGACGCCTGGTGGCAGGCGGCGACCGAGCTGGTCGACGGCCTGTACTCGGTGCAGTCGCAGGCGGCCGAGGACAGCCGGACCCGGGCGGCGGAACTGCGCTCGGACGCCCTGCGGACACTGCTGATCGACGCGGGGCTGGCGCTCGCCGCCGTGGCCGGCGCCGTCCTGCTCGGCCTGCTGGCCACCCGGTCGATCACCCGGCCGGTGGCGGCACTGGCCGCCGAGGCGGAGGAGCTGGCCGACAAGGTGCTGCCGGAGGCGGTGGAGCGGGCGCAGGCCGGCCGGGAGGCGGCGTCGCCCGGCTCGTCCGCGGCGGCGGGCACGGCGGAGCTGGAGGTGCTGGGCGCGGCGCTCGACCAGGTGGCGGGGACGGCGGTGCGGCTGGCCGTCGAGCAGTCGGTGCTGCGCCGCAACACCGCGGAGTCGCTGGCCGGCCTGGGCCGGCGCAACCAGGCACTGGTGACCCGGCAGCTGGGCCTGCTGTCGGCGCTGGAGCGCGGCGAGCACGATCCGGCGGCGCTGGCGAACCTGTTCGAGCTCGACCACCTGGCGACCCGGATGCGGCGGAACGCGGAGAGCCTGCTGGTGCTCGTCGGCGAGGCCAGTCCGCGCAGCTGGCCACAGCCGGTGGCGCTGGGCGACGTGGTGCGCTCCGCCCTCGGCGAGGTGGAGGACTACCGCCGGGTGGTGCTGCGGCAGGTGGACGAGGCCATGGTGGACGGCGGCGCGGTCGCCGAGGTGGCGCACCTGCTGGCGGAGCTGATCGAGAACGCGCTGGCGGCCTCGCCGCCCGACACCGACGTGGAGGTCTTCGCCCGGGTCGGTGTGGACGGCTTCCTGATCGCGGTGATGGACCACGGACCGGGCCTGGACGACGCGCAGCTCGACCGGGCGAACGCCCGGCTGGCCGGCCGGGAGAGCTTCCTGCTGGGCGGTGGCGGTCGGCTCGGGCACTACGTGGTGGGCCGGCTGGCCGAGCGGCTGGGTGCGGTGGTCCGCCTCGCCCCGGCGCCGGTGCACGGGGTGACGGCGAGCGTGGCGCTGCCGTCGGAGCTGCTGGTGCACGCACCGCGGCAGGTGCCGGTCGGCGGGGTGACGGTATGACGGGCTTCGGGGACCCGGGGGCGGACGAGGTGGTCCGCCCGTTCGTGATCACCTCGGGCCGCACCCGGCCGGTCCGGGACGAGCTGCGGATCGAGACGCTGGTGACCGCCCCGCCGGCCGCACTGGCCGCGCCGCTGGGCTTCGAACGCCACCGGATCGTCGAGCTCTGCCAGTACCCGCGGTCGGTGGCCGAACTGGCGGCGCTGCTGCCGGTCCCGCTGGGGGTGGCCCGGGTGCTGGTCGCCGACCTCGCGGCCGAGCGGTACGTGCGGGTGCACGAGCGGGCGGCGGAGGACGTGTCGGTGGCCCTGCTGGAGCGCATCCGCGACGGGCTGCTGCGGCTGTAGCCCCGGACGTGGTTCACGGGCCCCGGGTGCGCCGCTGCGCTCCCGGGGCCCGCAGGCTTCGATCGCTACTTCTGCTTGCGCAGCTCGCGGACGGCGTTCTCCAGTCGCTGCCCGTAGTCGGCGTCGGCCTTGCGGAAGTTCTCGATCGCCCGCTCGACGATGTCGTCGCGGTCGGCCGAGACCTTGGCGATGAACCCGGAGAGGTTCTCGACCAGGCGCTGCTTCTCGCCGTCGTCCATCAGCCGGTAGAGGTTGCCGGCCTGCACGAAGTCGTTGTCCTCGGCGTGCGAGGGCGCCTCGTGGTTGCCGGTGGCGCCGGCGACCGGGACGGCGGACCACAGCGGGCGGCCGGTCTGGACGGGGCCGCCGAAGCTGTTGGGCTCGTAGTTCTTCTGGCGGCCGTGGCGGCCGTCGTAGAGGTGGCCGTCACGGCTGTTGGTGCGGGCCTCGGTGGCGTGCGGGCGGTTCACCGGCAGGTGGTCGGCGTTGATGCCGACGCGGTAGCGGTGCGCGTCCGCGTAGGCGAACAGGCGGCCCTGCAGCATCTTGTCCGGGGACGGGCCGATGCCGGGCACGAAGTGCGCCGGGGAGAAGATCGACTGCTCGACCTCGGCGAAGATGTTGTCGGGGTTGCGGTTGAGCTCCAGCTTGCCGATCTCGATCGGCGGGTAGTCCCCGTGCGGCCAGACCTTGGTCAGGTCGAACGGGTTGAAGCGGTAGTTCGCGGCGTCGGCGGCGGGCATGATCTGCACCTGCACCGTCCAGGTCGGGAACTCGCCGCGCTCGATGGCCTCGCGCAGGTCGCGCTGGTGGCTGTCCGGGTCCTCGCCGGCGAGCTTGTTGGCCTCGGCCTGGGTGAGGTTCTTGATGCCCTGGTCGGTCTTGAAGTGGTACTTCACCCAGAAGTACTCGCCGGCCTCGTTCTGCCACTGGTAGGTGTGCGAGCCGTAGCCGTTGAGGTGGCGGTAGCTGGCGGGGATGCCGCGGTCGCCGAACAGCCAGGTGACCTGGTGGGTGGACTCGGGCGACAGGCCCCAGAAGTCCCAGACGTTGTCCGCCTCCTGCGAGCCGCTGTACGGGTCCCGCTTCTGGGTGTGGATGAAGTCGGGGAACTTGATGGCGTCCTTGATGAAGAACACCGGGGTGTTGTTGCCGACCAGGTCGTAGTTGCCGTCCTCGGTGTAGAACTTCAGCGCGAAGCCGCGCGGGTCGCGCACCGCGTCGGCCGCGCCGAGGTTGCCGGCCACCGTGGAGAAGCGGAGGAAGGTCTCGGTCTGCTTGCCGACCTCGGAGAGGAACTTCGCCCGGGTCCAGGCCGTGACGTCGGCCGTGACGGTGAAGGTGCCGTAGGCGCCGGCGCCGCGGGCGTGCACCACGCGCTCCGGGATGCGCTCGCGGTTGAAGTGGGCGAGCTTCTCGAACAGCAGCTGGTCCTGGATGAGCGCCGGGCCGCCGATGCCGGCCGTCTCGGTGTTCTGGTTGTCGGCCACCGGAGCGCCGGACTCCGTGGTGAGGGTGGGCCGCAGCTCGTCCTGGGTAGTCATGGTGAGGGTCCTCCGCGTGGTCCGGTCGTGACGGACTCGATCCTAACTTGGACTTTGTCTAAGTCAATACTGGAACCAACTCCGGAACGTCGCTTACCCTGAACACATGAGTGACCTGCTGGAACGACTTCGCGGACGTGGGTGGCGGCTGACTTCGCAGCGCCGCGTGGTCGCAGAGGTCCTCGACGGTGATCATGTCCACCTCACGGCGGACGAGGTGCACGCGCGCGCCGTGGCGAGACTGCCGGAGATCAGCAGAGCCACGGTCTACAACACCCTGGGCGAGCTGGTCTCCCTCGGCGAGGTGCTGGAGGTCGCCACCGACGGCCGCGCCAAGCGGTACGACCCCAACGCGCACCACGCCCACCAGCACCTGGTCTGCTCGGGCTGCGGCGCCATCCGCGACGTCCGCCCCGAGGGCGACCCGGTGGCCGCCCTCCCCAGCACGGAACGCTTCGGCTTCACCGTCACCGGCGCCGAGATCACCTACCGCGGCCTCTGTCCGGACTGTACGAACGCGTGACCGGGCACCCCGTCGGGGGCGTCCCTACGCGCTGAGCTCTGCGTTCAGCGCACCCAGCAGCCGGGCCGCCCGTTCGGCGACCTCGGCCGGGCCCGATTCGGCGGCCCTCCGGCACCAGTTCTCCGCCTGCACCGGCTCCCCGCGCCGCAGCGCCAGCAGGGCGAGGCGCAGCGCCGCCCGCCCGTGGCCGGCATCGGCGGCCCGGGTGTACCAGAGCATCGCCTCGCTCTCGCTGTCCTGCCGGGCCAGCAGCAGCCCCAGGTTGAACGCCGCGCTGCGGCTGCCGGCCTCCGCGGCCCGCCGGTACCAGTGCTCCGCGGTCTGCAGTTCGCCGCGCTCGGCGGCCCGCACGCCCATCCGCACCTGGGCGCGGCGGTGGTCGGCCTCGGCCGCGACCGCGTACCAGTGCTCGACCTCCGCGTCGGCGTCGCCGCGCCGCTCCAGCACCGAGGCCAGCCGGAAGGCGCCCTCGGCGGAGCCGCCGACGGCCGCCTGCCGGTAGCGCTCCAGGGCTCCGGTCGGGTTGCCGCGCTGCTCGTGCACCACCGCGAGCTGGAGCGCGGCCTCGCCGTGCCCCTCGGCGGCCGCCCGCGCATACCACTCGTGGGCCTGCGGCAGTTCGCCGCGGCCCGCGTGCAGCACGCCCAGGTTGAAGGCGCCGTCGACACTGCCGGCCTCGGCGGCCTTGGAGAACCACGGTTCGGCGCCGGACTCGTCGCCGCGCTGCAGCAGCACCACGGCCAGCGCGTTGCAGGCCTCCCGGTGTCCGGCGTACGCGGCCCGGCGGTACCACTGCTCGGCCTGGGCGTCACGGCCCGTACCGGCGCAGAGCAGGCCGAGGTTGAAGGCGCCGTTGTGGTCGCCGGCGTCGAGGGCGGCACGGTACCAGCGCTCCGCCTCGGCGGCCTCGCCGCGGCCGGCGTGCAGGGCGCCGAGCGCGTTGGCGGCGTTGCCGTCGCCGGCCTCGGCCGCCTCCTGCCACCACTCGGCGGCGGCCGCGAGGTCGCCGGCGTCGCGCAGCAGGAAGCCGAGGGCGCAGGCCGCCCGCGGCTCGCCGTTCTGCGCGGACTGGCGGTACCAGCGGGCCGCCTCGTCGAGTTCGCCGCGCTCCTCCAGCAGCACGCCGAGCCGCAGCGCCGCGCGGGCGTGGCTGCGGGCGGCGGCGGTGCGGTACCAGGTCTCGGCGGTGTCCTTGTCGCCGGCCGCCTCGCGCATCCGGGCGAGCCGGTACGCGGCCTCACGGTGCCCGGCGTCGGCGGACACCTTGAACCAGCGCTCGGCGCGCACGTCGCGCCGATGCTCCATCAGATCGCCCAGCGCGTAGGCACCGAGCGGGTGGCCGTGCTCGGCGGCGAAGTGCAGCCAGTACTCGGCGGCCTCCTCCTCGCCCTGGTCGCGCAGCTGCAGGCCGAGCGCGTGCGCGGCCGGCGCGGAGCCGGCCACGGCGGCCTGCCGCCACCACTGGGCGGCCTCGGTGCGGTGGCCGCGCTGGTGCAACAGCACGCCGAGGTTGTTGGCGGCGGCCCGCAGGCCGGCCGCCGCGGCGGCGCGCAGATAGGGTTCGGCGTCCTCCAGGTCGCCGCGGCGCAGCAGCAGGGCGCCGAGCTGGCTGGCGGCGCCCGGGTCGCCGGCGTCCGCGGCGGAGCGGTGGCGGGTCTCCAGGGCGGCCTGTTCGCGGGCGGCGAGGGCGGTTTCGAAGCTGGCGGCGTCCTCCGGTTCGCCGGCGGACTCGTCGTCGGCAGTGGCCGGGTAGCGGCCGACGGCGTCGACGAGCTGCTGGGCGGAGATCCGCACCAGGCTCTCGGGGCCGTAGCTGCGCTGGGCGGGCAGGCCCTGCTGGGTGTCGTCGGCGGACTGCGCCCAGGTGTCGGTGTCGACCTCGGCGTGCTCGTCCTGTCGGCCGGCCGGTGCCGGCCTCGCCCCCGTGTCCTTCCTACCGATCAGCTTCATGCCGGCTCCCGCTCCCCCAGTGCTGCGGCATCCGCCGGGGGCGCCGGTGTCGACGGCCTCGGCTCCCCCTCCTTCGAACAGGGAGTCAACAGCCGTTCCGCATCCCCCATGTGTTCCATCGTCGCATCACCCGGAACCCGCATACACCTGCCCCGGGCCCACGTCTGGGCGGAGCGGGCCGAAGCCTGCGGGATTGCTTCAGCGCTTTGTCGATTTCCCGACACTCGGGCCGCACAAACCCCGGCAGCGGCGGCGGGGCCGGGCCGGCCCTGCCGATACTACCGGAGCCGGGGCACCCTTGATCGGAAAACGTCAGGGCCCGGAGCGCCAGATTGTCTCTGGCGGGCTCCGGGCCCTGATCTTCAGTAGCGGGGACAGGATTTGAACCTGCGACCTCTGGGTTATGAGCCCAGCGAGCTACCGAGCTGCTCCACCCCGCGTCGGTGGATAAACCATAGCACGGACGCGGAGTGGACCAACAATCGGTTGTCGCAGCTCAGGAGGTGGCCGAAGGCGACGGCGAGGCCGAGGGGGACGGCGAGGGGCTCGCCGATCCGCTCGCCGGCTGCGCCTTGGCGGCCCGGTCCAGCGCCTCCTGAAGTGCCTTCTGCGCCTGCCCGTACGCCGCCCAGTCGCCGTTCTTGAGCGCCGTCTGGCCGTCGGTGAAGGCCTTCTGGGCGTCCTGGAGCGCCTTCTGCAGCTCGGGGTTGGCGCCCGGCCCGGGTGTGGTGGGAGTGGGCGTGGTCGGCGTGGTGGGGGCGGTCGGCGTACCGGTCGCGCTGCCCGAGGCGCCCGGCAGCACGGCGGCGAGCGCCTTCGCCAGGTTGTCCTCCAGGGCGACCTTGTCCCCGTACACCGCCAGCACCTTCTGCAGCACCGGCGCCTTGGCGCCGCGTCCGAGCAGGTACACCGGCTCGATGTTGAGCAGGCCGCCGCCGACCGGGAGGGTCAGCAGGTTGCCGTACTCGATGTCGGAGTCGCTGCCGGTCTTCAGCAGGGTGAGCTGATTGGCCACGGCCTTCTCGGAGTTGAACTTCGCCTGGGTCAGCTTGGGCCCGAGCGCGCCCGATCCGGCCGGGATCTTCAGGATGCGGATCTTGCCGTACTCCGGCCCCGGGTCGGCGCTGACGGCCATGAACGCCGCCAGGTTGTCGCGGCCGCTCGGCACGAAGCTGCTGGAGAGCGAGAAGCTCGCGGACGGGGCGCCGGGCATCTTCAGCGTCAGGTAGTACGGCGGCTGGACCTCACCGGTGTTGGTGGTGGGGTCGAGCGGGACCTGCCAGATGTCCGTGCCGTTGAAGAACGCGTCGGCGTCGGTCATGTGGTACTGGCCGAGCAGGTCGCGCTGCACCTTGAAGAGGTCCTGCGGGTAGCGCAGGTGGGGCAGCAGTGCGGCCGGGATGTCGGCGCGCGGCTTGACCGTGTCGGGGAAGGCCTTCATCCAGGTCTTCAGCACCGGGTCGCTGTCGTCCCACTGGTAGAGCGTCACCGCGCCGGTGTACGCGTCGACCGTGGCCTTCACCGAGTTGCGGATGTAGTTGACCGTGTTGACCGCGGTCAGGGTGCGGCCGCGCTGGTCGGTCAGCGAGTCCTTGGTGGACTCGCCCAGGGTGGTCTTGGAGGAGAACGGGTAGCCGTCCGAGGTGGTGTAGCCGTCCAGCACCCAGACCAGCTTGCCGTCCTGCACCACCGGGTACGGGTCGGCGTCGATCGACAGCCACGGCGCGACCTTCTCCACCCGCTCCTTGGGCGTGCGGTCGTAGATCACCCGGGCGCCGTCGGTGATCGCCCCGGAGTAGAGGATCTGCGGCTCGGCGAACTTCACCGCGTACGCGGCGCGGGTCAGCGGGTTGTCCAGCGAGACGCCGCTGCCGCCGTCGTAGGTGAAGGTCTGGTCGGCGCCGGCCTCGGAGGTGTAGTCGATCTCCTGGTTGGTGCCGCCGACGATCGAGTACGTCCGGGTCTTCTCACCGTAGTACACCCGCTGGCGGTAGTCGCCGAAGGTGCCCTCGGTGGGCAGGCCGGACTGGGTGTAGACCGGGTTGCCGTTGCCGTCGACCTGGTTGCCCTTGGCCGCGACGACGCCGTAGCCGTGGGTGTACTTGAAGTGGTCGTTGATCCAGTTCCGCTGCTGCACACCGCTCAGGTCGAGCTCGCGGACACCGAGCACGGTGTCCTGGTTGCCGTAGCGGTCGACGTCCAGCGTCCGCGGGAAGGCGTAGTACTTGCGCAGCGCCTCGTTCTGCTGGAACGTCGGCGCGACCACGTTCGGGTCCAGCAGGCGGATGTCCGCGACGGTCTGCGCGTCCGGCGCCGGGGCACCCTCCTTGGTGCCCTCCTTCGGGTCGTACTGCTGGGTCTCGGCGCCCGCGATGCCGTACGCCTTGCGGGTCGCGTCGATGTTCTTCTGGATGTACGGCGTCTCCTTGGCCTGCTCGTTCGGCTTGACCTGGAACTGCTGCACGATCGCCGGGTACACCCCGCCGATCAGCACCGCGGAGAGCGCCATCAGGCCGAAGCCGATCAGCGCCGGCGCCCAGGTGCGGCGGATCGGCGTCAGGAAGAACAGCAGCGCGCAGATGACCGCGACGAAGAACAGGATGGTCTTGGCCGGCAGGAACGCGTTGGCGTCCACGTACCGCAGGCCCGTCCAGCCGTCCACGCCCTTGTACCCGCCGGACTTGACCGCCAGCGCGTACCGGTCGAGCCAGTAGGCGACCGCCTTCAGCAGCACGAAGATGCCGAGCAGCACCGCGAGGTGGCCCTGCGCGCCGCGGCTGGCCCGGCGGCCCGGGCCCTGCAGTCGCAGGCCGCCGTAGAGGTAGTGGACCAGCACCGAGACCAGCAGCGAGACGATCACCGCGCTGAAGGCGAAGCCGAGCAGGAACTCGTACCAGGGCAGGTCGAAGGCGTAGAAGGCGACGTCCCGGTGGAACTGAGGGTCCTTCACGCCGAACGGCGTCTGGTTGGTCCACAGCAGCCAGGTGCGCCACTGCCCGGACGCGGCCGCGCCGGCCACCAGGCCGGTCAGCAGCGCCACCGCCACGAGCAGCTGCTTCTTGTACGGGGCGACGCCCATCCGGTAGCGGTCCAGGCTCTGCTGCTCGACCGACATCGCGGCCAGCGGGGGCCGCAGCCGGTAGGCCAGCCACAGGTTGAGGCCGACCACGACGGCCATCAGCACGCCGAAGACCGCGAACAGGACGGCCTTCGTCCGCAGCCGGGTGGTGAACACGGTGCCGTAGTCCACCGACCTGAACCACAGCCAGTCCGTCCAGAAGCCGGAGACCAGCACGAACAGCATGAAGAGCGCCGCGAGGACGCCGGCGGTCGCCAGCGTGACCCGGGTGCGCCGTGAGGGCGGGCCGACTCTGGCGCGGAAGCCCGGCTCCGGGCGGTCCGGCATCTGGAAAACCAAGGTGGCACCTCTGCTGTGTCGTCGACGTGGTCGGTTCGGTCCTCAGTGCAACTTAGTCCGTCTTCACCTGAGTTCCCGCCGGGCCTCCCGAGACCCGACCGTTACCGGGAACGGCGGGCCTCCGGGGCGGTGCGGACGTGTGAGGATGGGGGCATGTCCGATGCACCCCTCACGCCCGCCGGCGACGGCCTGCCGCCGGCCGCGTCCCCGCTGACCCGCGCCGCCCTGGAGATCGACGAGTACGCGGCGACGCTCGGCTGGGACCTCCCGGCCCGGCTGTTCGCCCTGGTCGACACCGCCGCGCTGCGCAAGGCCGACCCGAGGCTGGCCCGCCAGCTCGGCCTGGCCGACGACGAGGCGACCGGGCTGACCCCGGTCGAGCAGGAGGAGCTGCCGGCCGGCGCCGAGCTGGACAAGTTCCTCGGCACCATCGCCTGGCCCGACCAGGTCGCCGGCTGCGCGCTGGTCGTCGAGCGGCTGATGCTGCCCCCGGGCGCCGAGCAGTCCCGCCCGAAGAACGCCACCGAGAAGGAGCTGGCGGACTGGGTGGCGAACCACCCGCAGCGCCAGGAGGTGCGGATCACCGCCGCCGTGCTGCGCGACGGCTCCCGGGAGATCGCCCTGCGGCTGCGCGAGAAGGACGTCGCGCGCGAGGTGCTGACCGGGCCCGACCTGGTGCCGGGCCTCACCGACGCCCTGCTCGCCACCTTCTCCTGAGGCTGGGGGCCGCCCTCCCCGCGGGCTCGCGCCCGGGGGGGGGCGGCCCGGCCGCTACTTCGGGCAGGACGGCAGCGCCGAGGTCTGGCCGGAGCGGATCTGGTCCAGCGCCTTCAGCGCGTCGTCCAGCGAGTCCACCTTGACGAGCCGCAGCCCGCCCGGGGTGCCCTTGGCCGCCTCGGCGCAGTTGTCGGCGGGCGTCATGAAGTACTCGGCGCCCTTGTCCCGGGCGGCGATCAGCTTCATCTGGATGCCACCGATCGGGCCGACCCGGCCCTCGTCGCTGATGGTGCCGGTGCCGGCCACGAACTTGCCGCCGGTCAGGTCGCCCGGCGTCAGCTTGTCCACGATGCCCAGCGAGAACATCAGGCCGGCGCTCGGGCCGCCGACGTCCTGCAGGCCGATGTCGATGGTGAACGGGTAGGTGTGGTCCGTCCCCGGCAGGATGCCGACGATGGCCCGCCCGTCGGACGCCCTGCCGGTGGTGATCGCCACCTTCTTCTCGGCCGCCGTGCCGCCGCTGCCCGAACCACCGGTGCCGGCCGCGCCGGCGGTGTGCGGGACGACCGTGAACTCCACGCTCTCGCCCGGCTTGTGCTTGGTGACCAGCGCGGCCACCTGGTCCTTGGCGGTCACCGCGGTGCCGTCCACCGCGACGATCCGGTCGCCCGCGTGCAGCTTGCCCTCGGACGGCCCGCCCGCCACCACCGAGGACACCACGGTCTGCGAGCCGACCGGGATGCCGAGCTGCTTGAGGGCGGCGGTCTTGGCGCTGTCCTCGGAGGACGCGAACTGCTCGGCGTTCTCCTGCTGGGCCTCCTTGTCGGTCTGGCCCTTCGGGTAGACGTTGTCGTGCGGCACCACGAGGACGTCCTTGCGCAGCCAGCCGATCACCGCGGAGACCAGGCTCGGCTCGTACTTGGCGCCGGTCACCTGGACCGTCGTCATGTTGAGGTGCCCGCTCGTCGGGTAGGTCTCGCGCCCCTTGATCTCGATCACCGGCACCGACTCGCCCGACTTCTTCTCCTGCACGCCGAGCGTGTTGTACGTCGGGCCCGGGCTCATCTCGGTGTACGGCACCCGCATCAGCACGGAGGCGCAGAGCAGGCCTATGAGCAGCAGGGTGGCGGCGAGCATCGTCGCGGAGCGGCGTGGCATGGCTCGACAGTACGGGACGGCGGCGGCCCGGCGCTGCCCGGCCCGGAGGCTCAGTCGCGGGAGGAGTCGCCGGAACCGGCGGTGGAGCGCTCCATGGCGGCGCGGAACCTCGCGTGCTCGGCGAGCGAGGCCGGGTCACCGGTGGCGCGGGGGGTGCGGGCCGCCCAGCCCGCCCAGACCATGGCGGCCAGTGCGGCGGCGACGGGGATGATCAACCAGGCGAGCGCAGCCATGTCCGTACTCCCAGCTCGTCGTGTCTATCAGCAGATTAACCGTCCGCGCAGACAACGGCGGCAGCGCCTATCGGGTTACGGCCGCGGGTTCACCCGCAGCGGGGTCATGACACACCTGTGGCGGACCGCCGCAGAGCCTCCGGCGGCGGTGAGGCGAACGGGCGACGGCGCCCGTCGGCGGGCCCTCAGCAGGTGCCCGCGCCGACCCACTCCTCCTCGCCGTCGACGAACACCTGGTGCTTCCAGATCGGCACCTGGTGCTTCAGGTCGTCGATCAGCCGGCGGGCCGCCTCGAAGGCCTCGCCGCGGTGCGCGCAGGACACCGCGACGATGACCGCCTTGTCGGTGATCTCCAGCCGGCCGACCCGGTGCACCGCCGCCAGCGCCTTCACCGGGAAGTCGGCGACGATCTTCTCGGCGATCCGGCGCATCTCCCGCTCGGCGGTCGGGTGGGCGCTGTACTCGAGCGCGGAGACGGACTTGCCGCCGTCGTGGTCGCGGACCGTCCCCACGAAGACCGTGGTGCCGCCGGCCGCGTCGTCGCCGACCGCCTCGTACACCTCGTCCAGCGAGAGCGGGGTGTCCCGGATGGCGAGCAGGCGGATCGGGTCGTGGTTCTCGGACATGGCCACCATGATTCCCCATGCCGGGTGGCATTCGGCAAGGGCTTCCGCATCACGATTGCACCATTCCGCATACCGGAACGACGGCCCGGCCGCCCCGAGCGCCTCAGAACCTCCTGCGCTTGCGGGCGCGGCGGACGAGGGCGGCGGTGCCGACCAGGGCCACGGTCGCTCCGGCGGCGCCGAGGCTGGTGGCGGCCTCCTTGCCGCCGAGGCGGCGGCCGGCGACGGCGTGCTTGCCGGAGACCTGGGAGAGGAGTTCGGCGAGCACCTCCTCGTTGCCGTACGACGGGCGCCAGCCCGCCTCGTGGAGACGGCTGCCGGAGACCACCCACGGGTACATGGTGTAGGCGAGGTCGCCGGCCGGGGCCGGGGTCAGGCCGAGGCGGTGCAGCCGGGCCGCGGTGCCGAGGGCGAGGGAGGCGGGCAGCTCCATGCGGCGGATGCCGGAGAGCTCCTCCACGTCCTCCTGCTCCAGCCAGCCGTCGCAGCCGACGGTGACCTCCCCCTCGACCAGGCCGAGCGCCGCGTACTCCAGCGCGGAGGCGAGGTCGTCGACGTGGCAGAACTGCCAGCACGGCCGCGAACCGGCCACCACCAGCAGCCGCGGGGCCTCGAAGTGCCGGGTCAGCACGGTGTCGATGCCGGGGCCGACCACCACGGCCGGGCGGAGCACGGTGATCTGCAGGCCCGGGTGGGCGCGCGGGGCGCGCCGGGCGAGGCGCTCGATCTCCAGCAGGTCGCCGACCAGTGTGGCCTCCTCGGTGGCCCGCAGTTCGGAGTCCTCGGCGAGCGGCACCTCGTTGTCCGGCAGCGCGCCGTAGACCATGGCGGAGGTGCACAGCACCACCCGGGAGACGCCGG
This sequence comes from Kitasatospora sp. NPDC051914, assembly GCF_040680995.1. Taxonomy (NCBI): domain Bacteria; kingdom Bacillati; phylum Actinomycetota; class Actinomycetes; order Kitasatosporales; family Streptomycetaceae; genus Kitasatospora; species Kitasatospora sp. NPDC051914. The sequence goes on along the minus strand of NZ_JBFAXX010000012.1, from coordinate 49,046 downwards.
CGGCCGCGGCGGCGGTCACCACGGTCTGCGCGCCCCGCACGTTGTACGCGCTCCGGGCCCGCGGATCGGTCTCCATGCCGAGGTCCATGGCCAGGTGGACGACCACGTCGACCCCGGCCAGCCGTTCCGCCACGGCCGGGTCGCGGACGTCCAGGATGCGCCACTGCACACCGGGCACCTCGCCGCGGCGGTCGTCGATCGCCAGCACCTTGCGGACCCCGGGCGACTCGACCAGGCGGGCCGCGACCCGCTCGCCGAGCACGCCGGCCGCTCCGGTGACGGCCACGGTCAGCGGCCTGCCGCCGTAGGCTGGAGACGGCGAACCCGCGGCGGCCGCGGTGTCGTCCTCACCTCCGGTCAGCCCAGAGCGAACGTCCGAAGGCGGGGAACTCACCGGCCATCCTCCACGGTTAGCTTATGTGCGTACGTACGAGTGTCACGTACCGTCCATCCTGCCCGAGGCAAGGGCCCGGCGGGCGCACCCGGCGCCATCGGGCCGCGAGACCATGGACACGTCCCGCCTTCGCGGGCACACGAATTCCCCGCCACATCCCGCGTGACGGCCGAGCAGATCTGAGGACCCCGTGAGCGACCTCCCCTTCGGATTCTCCGTCCCGCCCGAGGAGCCCGAGGACGGCAAGAACAAGAAGGACGACCAGGGCGACGCCGCCGCCGAGGGCAAGGGCGGTCAGGGCGAGACCCCTCAGCAGCCCTTCGGCTTCGGTGCGGGCAACCCGCTCGGCGCGCTGTTCGGCATGGGCGGCGCGGCGGGCGACAACCCGTTCGGCGCGATGATGGGCAATCTCAACCCCAACGACCTGGGCGCGGCCTTCCAGCAGCTCGGGCAGATGCTCTCCTTCGAGGGCGGCCCGGTGAACTGGGAGCTGGCACAGAACATCGCCCGGCAGACGGTCGTCGCCGAGCCCGCCGAGGGCCGCAGCAAGGACCGCTCGGTCGGCGCGGCCGAGCGCACCGCCGTCACCGAGGCCGTGCGCCTCGCCGAGCTGTGGCTGGACGCCGCGACCGAGTTCCCGTCCGGCTCGACCACGGCGGTGGCCTGGAGCCGCGCCGAGTGGATCGAGGCGACCCTGCCGGTCTGGAAGGACCTGGTCGACCCGGTCGCCGAGCGGGTCGGCAACGCCATGGGCGGCGTGCTGCCGCCGGAGATGCAGGCCATGGCCGGCCCGCTGATGGGCGTCATGCGCTCGATGGGCGGCGCCATGTTCGGCACCCAGATCGGGCAGGCGCTCGGTGCGCTGGCGGCCGAGGTGGTCGGCTCCACCGACGTCGGCCTGCCGCTCGCCCCGGCCGGCAAGGCCGCGCTGCTGCCGCAGAACATCGCCGAGTTCGGCGAGGGCCTGAGCGTGCCCGCCGACGAGGTCCGGCTGTACCTCGCCCTGCGCGAGGCCGCCCACCAGCGCCTCTTCGCCCACGTGCCGTGGCTGCGGGCGCACCTGTTCGGCGCGGTCGAGGCCTATGCGCGCGGCATCAAGGTCGACACCTCGCGGATGGAGGAGCTGGTCGGCCAGCTCGACCCGACCAACCCGGAGGCCCTCCAGGAGGCGCTGGCCGGCGGCCTGCTGCAGCCCGAGGACACCCCGGAGCAGAAGGCCGCGCTCGCCCGGCTGGAGACCGCCCTCGCGCTGGTCGAGGGCTGGGTGGACGCGGTGGTGCACGCCGCGGCCCAGCCTCACCTGCCGCAGGCCGCGGCGCTCCGCGAGACGCTGCGCCGCCGCCGCGCCACCGGCGGCCCGGCCGAGCAGACCTTCGCCACGCTGGTCGGCCTGGAGCTGCGCCCGCGCCGGCTGCGGGACGCCTCCCGGCTGTGGGCCTCGCTCTCCGACGCCCGCGGCATCGAGGGCCGCGACGCCCTGTGGGAGCACCCCGACATGCTGCCGACCGCCGCGGACCTCGACGACCCGGACGGCTTCGTGCACCGCGCGGAGGAGGGCGGCATCGACTTCGACGCCCTCGACAAGCTGCTCGGCGACGCCGCCCGCGGCGAGGACACCGGGTCCGCCGGGTCCGCCGGGTCCGCCGGGTCCGCCGAGGACAAGGACGGCGACGAGGGCAAGGACGGCGGCAAGTGACCGACGCCCTGCACCGGGACGCCGTGCGCGTCCTCGGCGACTGGAACCCGTCCGACCCCGCCCAGGACCGGCTGCGGACGGACTACCTCGACCACCTCGCCGACCGTCCCGACGGCATGCTGCGGGCCTGCACGCCCGCCCACATCACCGCCAGCGCGGTGGTCGTCGACCCGTCCGCCGGCCGGGTGCTGCTGACCCTGCACCCCAAGGTCGGCCGGTGGCTGCAGATGGGCGGCCACTGCGAGCCCGGGGACAGCACGCTCGCGGACGCGGCGCTGCGCGAGGCCACCGAGGAGTCCGGCATCGCCGGGCTCGCCCTGCTCACCGAGGGCGGCCTGCCGGTGCCGGTGAAGCTCGACCGGCACCGGGTGCGCTGCGCCGGCAAGGACGCTCCGGAGAACACCCACCTGGACGTGCAGTACGTGGCCGTCGCCCCGGCCGGCGCGCAGGAGCTGATCAGCGAGGAGTCGCTGGACCTGCGCTGGTTCTCCTGGGACGAGCTGCCCGAGCTCACCGACGGCTCGGTGCGCACCCTCGTCGGCCTCGCCCGCGCCCTGGTCTGACCCGCGCTCCGCCCCCGGTGCCGGCCGGCACCGGGGGCGGAGCCGTACGGTCAGCCGCGCGGGACGCGCTGCGGCGGCAGCAGCTCGCTGGGCTGCACGACGACGTAACCGCGGCCGGTGAAGGCCAGCTCCCAGCCCTCGGTGGCGGTGCCGCGGCGGCGCCACGCCTCGGTGTTGCTGCTCTGCGCCTGGAGCTGGACGTCCAGGCCGGACGACCAGCCGACCACCGCGTCCGCGTCGCCGTACACGTAGCTGCCGGGCTCGACCGGCAGCACCAGCGGCCGGCCCGAGGTCATCAGCACCAGGCTGCCGCTGCCGGAGAACTCCAGGCAGCGGGTGCCGACGCCGGCGATCCGGTCGCCGTTCTCGATCGCCACGGTGTGCCAGTCCAGGGTGGTGTCCAGCGCCAGCACATAGCTGTTGGTGACCACCAGGCGCTCCTGGTCCAGCTTCAGCACGTGCAGGTGCTGGGCCATGTTGGCCAGGTAGACGGTGCCGGTGCCGGAGCAGCGCATCAGGTCGAGCACGCCGGCGTCGCGGCGCCGGTTGTTGTTGGCGCGGCGGCCCCCGGAGGGCGGGGTCCAGCCGGTGAAGTCGAGCCGGCCGACGTGGGCGACCATCGCGCCGCTGCGGGCCAGCACCTCGGACCGGCCGTCCAGGGTGACCCGGAGCAGCTGCGGGTTCTGCAGCGCGAAGCGGTCGGTGCCGGTGCCGGCGGTGTGCGACAGGAGGGGGCTCTGCACGGGAAGGGCTCCTCGAACTCGGTTCTCAGCCGCGGATCTTGAATCGGTCGGCGGTGTCCTCGCTGGGCTGCACGACCACGAAGCCGGAGCCCCGGAAGCCGAGCTGCATCGCCTCGCCGCTGCCCCGGCCGATCAGCGAGCCGACCTTGACCGTCCGCCGGGTGCGCACCTCCAGGCCGGTGGTCCAGGCGACCAGCGCGTCCGGGTCGACGTAGGTCTCGGCCTCGGCGCAGTCCAGCACCACGGGGACGCCGCGGGAGGTGACGGAGACCCAGCCGGTGCCGCTCACCGTGACGTTGTAGAGGCCGGTGCCGGCCAGCAGGGCGGCGCCGCGGACCTTCTCCACGGTGCAGCCGAGGGTGGCGTCCATGGCCAGCAGGTGCGAGCCGTTCACCGACAGCGACTCGTCGGCGAGCTGCAGGTTGAGCACGTCGGCGCCCATGTCGGCGAGGTACAGCGCGCCGTCGCCCGTCCACTGCAGCAGCGGGCTGCGCTCGCCGGACGCCCACTCGCCGAGCGCCCGGCGGAAGGACTGCGGGACGGGCTCGTACTGCAGGAAGCCGTCGTAGGCCACCATCGCCCCGGCCTTGGCGTACACGTCCGCCCCGGCCGTCAGGGCGACCCGGCACATCGCCGTGCCGTGGTTGCTCATCCGCGCGCCGGTGTCGGCCGCCCGGTACGCGTCCAGCCCGCTCCCCGCGAGGAACTGCGCCTCCATGAATCCTCCTGGACCTCAGACCTCGAACGGCTGGACGACGACGAAGTTCCCCGGCGCACCGCGGAACTGCAGGCTGTACGACTCCGCGGCGTGCCCGGCGTACGCGGAGCGGCGGATCCGCACCGGCGCCGTGGTGATCACCTGCGAGCCGCGGGACCAGGCCACCAGCGCCTGCACGTCCACGTACGTCTCCGGGGCGGGCGTGACCGGCAGCACCACCGGGATGCCGTTGGTCTTCACCACGACCGTGCCGTGGCCGCTGAACTGCAGGGTGAAGAAGCCGCCGTGCGGCAGGCCCTCGCCCTCGATCCGGCGCACCTCGTGCTCCAGACCCGCCTCGAAGGCCAGCACCCGGTCCGAGCCGACGCAGAACGAGTCGCCCTCCAGCCGCACCACGTGCAGGTCGCAGGCCTCGTCGGCGAGGAACACCTGGCCCTCGCCGGTGATCCGCATCAGCTTCAGCTGCTGCCCGGTCAGATTGCCGACCAGCTTGCGCAGCATGCCGGAACCCTCGTGCGCGAAGTCGGCCTTGCCCTGGTAGGCGACCATGCTGCCCTGCAGCGCCAGGATGTCCTGGCCCTTCGTCAGGCTGATCCGGACGAGGTGGTCGTTCTGCTTCACCCAGCCGGGACTCTCCGGCAGTTCGGTGTACTTGGTCAGCGAGATCCGCACCCCGGCGGGGGCGGCGCCCGGGGCGGGCGCCGCGGGCGGCACGGGCACGGCGAGCAGCGTGGCGTCCGGGTACGGCTGCTGGGCGGGGACGGCGGGCGGCACGGGCACGGCGGGCAGGGTCGCGTCCGGGTACGGCTGCTGGACGGGCGGTGCTGCGGGCGCGGCCACCGGCCGGGGGGCGGCCGCCTGCTGCGGCACGGGCGCGAGGGCCGCTTCGGGGGCCGGCTGCTCCTCGTCGAGGACCTCGCCGCCGAAGTTCTCCAGCAGGGCGCGCAGGCCGCCGTCGAAGCCCTGGCCGACCGCGGCGAACCGCCACTCGCCGCCGCGGCGGTAGACGTCCGCCAGCATCACGGCCCGCTCGGTGGAGAACTCCGCGCCGGTGAAGCTGTACCGGCCGACCTCGGTGCCGCCGGCCACGATCCGGACGTGGCCGGCGGCCACCTGGGACATCTGCCCGTCGCCGTCGATGGTCGCGGTGAGCGCCAGCTTGTGGACGGCGTCCGGCACGGCCGGGAGCACCACCGCGAAGGCCTCGGAGTCGCCCTCCTGCGCGCCCAGCAGCCGGATCGACTGCTCGGGGCTGGCGGGCTGGTTGAAGAAGACGAAGTAGCGGTCGTCGCTGAGCCGTTCGTCGGCGTCCAGACCGAAGCAGCTGATGTCGAAGGTCAACCCCGGCGCCGCGATGTGCACCCCGAGGTAGAGCTCGGTGCTCGCGGTCAGCTCACTGATCCGGACGCGGGACGCCTTGGCGAGTTCCCTGGACATGGCGCGGACCGGCCCCCTCCTGGTGCGGCTGCTGATCCCCGAGACCATATCCCAGCGGCCCGCCCGCACAGCAGCCCCGACCGGCCCCCGATGTCAGTCGCAGTCGTCCGCCCCGGCCGGATCCCCGCCGTCGGCCCCGGGCCGGCCGGCGCCGGCCGGCGGGTGCGGCAGCCGGCCGGCCGCGGCCACGCCCTCCAGGTAGCCGCGGGCCCTCTCGGTGCGCGGGTAGGCCTCCAGCAGCGCCCAGAACCCCGGGCCGTGGTCGGCCACCAGCAGGTGCGCCAGCTCGTGCAGCAGCACGTAGTCCACGACGTACCCGGGCATGCCCTGCAGCCGGTGGGAGAGCCGGACGGTGCGCTCGGCGGGCGTGCAGGAGCCCCACCGGGTGTTCTGGTTGGTGACCCAGCGGACCTGCCGCGGGACGGCCCTCCCGCCCAGGTACGCCTCGGACAGCTCCCGGGCACGGGCCTCGAGCGCGTCGTCGCCGAGCGTGCGGCGGCTCTCCTGCCGGGCCAGCCGCTCCAGCATCTGGGCCACCCAGCGCTGCTCCTCGGCCTTCGACATCCGGGCCGGGATCAGCACGACGGTGCGGTCGCCCTCGCGGTAGGCGGAGACGGTGCGGCTGCGCCGGGCGCTGCGGCGGACCTCGACGGCGGGGTCGACCGGCGGCGGGGCGGCGGGACCCGGTTGCGGCCCGGGCTCCGCCTGCGGCAGCGGGTCGGGGGGCGGCTCCGGCGTGCGGGCGCGCCCGTGCGCACCGGGCGCCGCGGCGCCGTACCCGGAGGCTGCCCGGGGACGTCGGCGCGGCGACGGGGATCGGGTGTCCGGTTCGGCCGCCATGGCACCCGACGTTACCCGCCGCCTCCGACGATGCGGGGCTGCCCGGCCCGCGGAGGCGTGCAGGGATGGCGCACGTCGCGCGAACGGAAGTTGTCCACAGGGTGTACGCACCGATGGTCGGATCATGCGACCGGGCCTGTGGACAACGCCCGGCGGGGCCTCCGCCGGATCGGGCATCCTGCCCTCACCGCGGCGCCGCCCGCGGCACCGCACCGCCCAGGAGGGACACCATGCGCCCGATGCTCAAACCCGCCCTCTCCCGCCTCTGGCGGGACGAGCGGACCCTGCAGTTCGGCACCGTCCGCCGGCACGCCCGGCTGGTCGAGCAGGTCGACCGCACCGTCGCCGCCTTCCTGGAGCTGGTCGACGGCAGCCGGGACACCGCCGGGCTGATCGCGGCCGGCGAGGCGCTCGGCCTGGACACCGGCGTCTGCCGGGCCCTGCTCGACTCGCTGGCCCGGGGCGAGCTGCTGGACGACGCCGAGGCCCTCCGCGAGGCCCTGGAGGGCTTCCCGCAGCCGCAGCGGGAACTCCTCGGGCCGGACGCCGCCGGGCTCTCGCTGGTCCACCCCGAGCCCGGCGAGGCCGCGGAGGTGCTCACCGCCCGCCGGCGCGCCCGGGTGGAGGTGCGGGGCGCCGGCCGGGTCGGCACCGCGCTGGCCGCCGCCCTCGCGGCCGGCGGCATCGGCACCGTCACCGTGGCGGACGGCGGCCGGGTCACCGCCGCGGACTGCTCGCCCGCCGGCCTGCCGCCCTCCGACGTCGGACGGCTGCGCAGCACCGCCGCCCGCGAGGCCGTGCAGCGGGCCGCAGGGGTGCCCCCGGCCGTCGGCCGCCGCCCCGCCCCGGTCGCCGCCGGGCCGCCCGCCCTGGTCGTGCTGGCACCGCGGGACGGCTCCGCCGCGCACACCGGCGGGGCGGTGGAGGCGCACGAGCTGGTCCGGGCCGGGGTGCCGCACCTGTACGTCGGGGTGCTGGAGCACCTGGGCGTGGTCGGGCCGCTGGTCGTCCCCGGCGCCTCGGCCTGCGGCGGCTGCGCCGCGCTGACCAGGCACGACGAGGACCCGGGCTGGCCGCGGCTGCTCGCCCAGCTGGAGGGCGCCGGCCCGGGGCGGGCCCGGACGCCCGCCTGCGACAGCGCGCTCGCCACCGCCGTCGCCGGGCTGGCCGCCCTGCACGCCCAGCTCTACCTGGACGGGGTGCTGCCGCCGAGCGTGGACGGCTGGTGCGAGCTCTCCGCCGCCGACGGCACGGTGCGGCGGCTGCGGCTGCGCGCCCACCCGGCCTGCGGCTGCCTCTGGCGCGCATCGGGCCCGCCGCCCCCGGCCCGGCCGGCCGCGCCGGTCGGGCGGGTCGGCAGGAGGGGGTGAATCCCTTCGGCAGGCGTTCGGGGTGCCCCGTTGAGGTGAACTTCGCGCGGTACGCCCCACCGCCGGGTTGCGCGCCCGAATACCAGTCCGCATTATTCGCCGGACGTGCCCGGTGGAGCGGGCACAATGGCGAGGTGACCACTGCCCGTGGCGGGCCGCGTCCGGTGCCTGCGCGCGCCGGCCGGCCCCGGCGGGCGCGACCCGACTGGGAGGCCCCGGGGTGAGCGATCTTCCGCGCAAGGCCGTGACGCGTACCGCACGGCTGGCGGCGCTGCCGCTCGGCTTCGCGGGCCGTGCCACGCTCGGGCTGGGCAAGCGGCTGGGCGGCCGGCCGGCCGAGGAGGTCACGGCCGAGCTGCAGCAGCGCACCGCCGAGCAGCTGTTCTCGACGCTCGGTCAGCTCAAGGGCGGCGCCATGAAGTTCGGCCAGGCGCTGTCGGTCTTCGAGTCCGCGCTGCCCGAGGACGTCGCCGGCCCCTACCGGGCCGCGCTGACGAAGCTCCAGGACTCGGCCCCGGCGATGCCGGCGGCCACCGTGCACCGGGTGATGGCGGAACAGCTCGGCGCCGACTGGCGGGAGCGGTTCCGCAGCTTCGACGACCGCCCGGCAGCCGCCGCGTCGATCGGACAGGTGCACCGCGCGGTCTGGCACGACGGCCGCACGGTCGCCGTCAAGGTCCAGTACCCGGGGGCCGGCGACGCGCTGCTGGGCGATCTCGGCCAACTGGCCAGGCTGGCCCGGGTGCTGGGGCCGCTGATCCCCGGGATGGACATGAAGCCGCTGATCGCCGAGTTGCGGGCACGGGTCGCGGAGGAGCTGGACTACGGCCTGGAGGCGCAGGCCCAGCGCGCCCACGCGGAGGAGTTCGCCGACGATCCGGACATCGCCGTGCCCGGGGTGGTCGACCGGGCCGGGCAGGTGCTGGTCACCGAGTGGATGGACGGCACCCCGCTGGCCCGGGTGATCGCCTCCGGCTCGGCCGCGGAGCGGGACAGGGCCGGGCAACTGCTGGCCCGCTTCCTGTTCGCCGGGCCGACCCGCACCGGGCTGCTGCACGCGGACCCGCACCCGGGCAACTTCCGGCTGCTCGGCGACGGGCCGGCCGGGGAGCGGCGGCTCGGGGTGCTGGACTTCGGCACGGTCGACCGGCTGCCGGGCGGGCTGCCCGAGCCGATCGGCACGGCGCTGCGGCTCGCCCTGGAGGGGGAGGCCGGGGCGGTCTACGACATGCTCCGCCAGGAGGGCTTCGTCCGGCCGACCATCACGCTCGACCCGAACGCGGTGCTGGACTACCTGGTGCCGATCATCGAACCGACCCGGGTGGAGGAGTTCACCTTCACCCGGGACTGGATGCGGGCGCAGGCGGCCCGGATCGCCGATCCCCGCTCGCCCGCGTACAACCTGGGCAAGCAGCTCAACCTGCCGCCGTCCTACCTGCTGATCCACCGGGTGACGCTGAGCACCATCGGCGTGCTCTGCCAGCTGGGTGCGAAGGTGCGGCTGCGCGAGGAACTGGCCGCCTGGCTGCCGGGGTTCGCCGGCCGCTGAGCCGGGGCCCGCGGGCCGCCCCGGACAGGGCCCGCACACGGCGACGGCCGCCCCTTTCCGCAAGGGGGCGGCCGTCGTTCCGTTCTCTGCCTGGTCACTGGACGGGCCGTCCGGCTCCGCCCCGGTCGGGGCGGGACCGGCGGCGGTCCGTCACATCAGGGCGGTGGCAAGCGCCCTGCGGGCGCGCAGCGACGCACGTTCGGCCTTCCGCACGAGGCGGTCGGCCCGTACGAGGCGCGCGCCGAGTCGTTGGCGCTCCGCCTCGCGGGTTAGTTCCTGCATATGGGCGCGGGCCAGGGATTCCTGGAGGAGATGCATGTCGAAGTTCCTGTTCGGGGCGTGGAGTTCGGGGTGCTGCTCGAAGCGGGCGGGGTGATCGGCGGCGGGGGTCATGTGGTGGTCCTGCTCGTGGTGCGTGCTCGGGAAGGGGTGGCGGGCTGCGGCATCGGCCTTGGCGGCGGCGATGCGTACGGATCGGCGCAGGGCGCTGTCCTGAGGGGGCTGCTCTCCCCGTCGGACGCCTGCGGTTCCGTGACCGGTGGGCATGTCGGCGGTGATCACGCCATGACCTCGGTCTTGCGCGGACGGCCCCGCGGCCGCTTGCGGGCCACGACCACGCCCTGGACGAAGAGCTCGCCGCCCCAGACGCCCCACGGCTCGCGCCGCTCCAGCGCGCCGGCCAGGCAGGCCTCCTTGACCGGGCAGGTGCCGCAGAGGGACTTGGCGTACTCGACGTCCGCCGGCGTCTCGGCGAAGAAGACCTCCGGGTCGAAGGCCCGGCACGGGACGGTCTGGCCGAGGGCGTCGGCCTCGTCGAGCGAAGAGAGCTGCTGCATCAGGGAAACCTCCGGGGGGTCGGCCTGGTCGGCCTTGGTGAACTTGTCTGTCGGTACGGACGGGAGGGGCGGCGTGATGACCGTGGACACTTCTTCCTCGTCTTTTCTCAGTGGTTCCGGTCCAGCCGGCTGGTGGGGCCGGACCGGAGGCCCCGAGGGGCCTGGGTTTGTCTTGACGTACCGGACAAAACAGAAGGGCCGCGGATCCCGGTGTGACGGGTTCCGCGGCCCTGGAGACCGACCTGAGGCTTCCTCAGGTGCGTTCGCTCCAGGGTTCCGGGCCGCGGAAGGCCCTCATCCGGGTGGCCTGGGCGCCCATCTGGGCGGCCTGGGCCAGGTTGATCAGCTGCTCGTCCTGCTTGGCGGCTCCGGCACCGGAGACGCGCACATAGCTGCCATGCATGGCTGCCACTGCCACTGCCTTCGGTGCCTGGGTCGGTCGCTCGTCGCGCAGCTCGAGGCCGCCGCCGAAGATCGCCCAGTCACGGGACAGACCCGTCTCGCGGGAATCGGCGCCGCCGAAGCCAGTGAAGCCGGAGCCACTGACAACAGAGACATCGGTGCCCTGGAGACCCAGACCGTTGTCGGCCAGAACGACCGCGCCACGCAGACGCGAGACGGTGGTCGAGGTGCAACGGGTGCCGAACAGCGAGAGGGCGCCCGCGGGCATGGCGAATACGGTCTGGCCAGTCAGTTTGGTGATGGTCTTCGTGGTTTCCACTGTCTTCGCCTCCTCTCGGCGTCTCGCGGTGCCCAGTTCCCCGGGCCCCGGTGTTCGGATGTCGGTCGGTCCTGCTGGTGGTGCGGTGTTGCTGCTGTACCGGCGCTGTCGGACCCGAAAAGATCCGGTCGCGCCCGAACGGCACGCTGAAGGTGGCCCTCCGAGCGGCCTTGCGATCTCGTCCCCTTGACCGCTCCGGCAGGCTATTGCGCGCGGCGTACGGGGCGCAAACTATTTTTCCGGCGAGTTCCGGAGTGATCTCCGCGAGCGGCTCAGGCCGGCTCGGTCGGCTCCCCCACGAGCCCGTCCGCGATGTCGTCGACAGGCTCTTCCCCCGCGCACAACGACAGCACAGCGGCGCCGTACTTGTCCAGTTTCATGGCGCCGACCCCGGAGATCAGGGCCAGTTCGCGCTCGCTCGACGGGACGTCCTCGGCGATCGCCATCAGGGTCGCGTCGGTGAACACCACGTACGCCGGCGCGCCCTGCTTCTTCGCCTGGCGGGCCCGCCACTCGCGCAGCCGCTCGTACAGCGCCTCGTCCATCGAGGAGGGGCAGCCCTCGCAGCGGCGCAGCTTGCGCTCCACCGCCTCGGTGAGGGTGCGGCCGCACACCCGGCAGGTGACCGGGCCGCGCGGGGCGCGGCGGGAGGCCGCGCGGGCCTCGCCGCGCTCGACCCCGCCCCGGCCGCCGCGGCCGCCGCCCTGCGCCGTACCGGAGCCCGGCCGCAGGCCGTCCAGGAAGCGGGTGGGCCGACGGCTCGCCCGGCCGCCGGGAGAGCGCGAGAGGGCCCAGGAGAGGCTGAGGTGCTGCCGGGCGCGGGTCACGCCGACGTAGAGCAGCCGGCGCTCCTCCTCGATCTGCTCGTCGGTCTTGGCGTAGATGATCGGCAGGGTGCCCTCGCTGAGGCCGACGAGGAACACGGCGTCCCACTCCAGGCCCTTGGCGGCGTGCAGCGAGGCCAGGGTGACGCCCTCGACGGCGGGGGCGTGCTGGGCCGCGGCGCGGGCGTCGAGCTCGGCGACGTACGCGGCCAGCCCGGCGTTCTCCCCGGCGGCGAGGCGGCCGGCCTCGAACTCCTCGGCGAGCCGGACGAGCGCGGCCAGCGACTCCCAGCGCTCGCGGACGGCGCCGGAGCCGGCCGGCGGGACGGCGGTGAAGCCGCGGGTGGCGAGCACCGCGCGGACCTGCCCGGCGAGGTCGGGGGCGTCCGCGGTGAGCGGGTCGTCGGACGCGCGGGCGGCGCCCTTGAGCAGCACGCCGGCCTCGCGCACCTCGGGCCGCTCGAAGAACCGCTCGGCGCCCTTCAGCTGGTAGGGCAGGCCGAGGTCGGCGAGGGCCTGCTCGTACACCTCGGACTGGCCGTTGGTGCGGAACAGCACGGCGATCTCGCTGGCCCGCACGCCGCTGTCCAGCAACTTGCGGATGCGGTGGGCGGTGGACTCGGCCTCGGTCGGCTCGTCCGGGTACTCGGCGTACTCGGGGTCGGGGCCGGCCTCCCGCTGGGAGACCAGCTCCAGGCGGTGCCGGGCGGCCTGGCCGCGGGCCTGGGCGAGCAGCCCGTTGGCCAGGTGGACGACCTGCGGGCTGGAGCGGTAGTCGCGGACCAGCTTCACCACGGTGGCGTCCGGGTGCCGGGTGCGGAAGTTCAGCAGGTAGTCGGGGGTGGCGCCGGTGAAGGAGTAGATGGTCTGGCTGGCGTCGCCGACCACGCAGAGGCTGGCGCCGCCGGCCGTCCACTGCTCCAGCAGCCGCTGCTGGAGCGGGGAGACGTCCTGGTACTCGTCGACGGTGATGTGCCGGTACTGGGCGCGGACCCGCTCGGCGATCTCCGGGCGGTCCTCCAGGACGGCGGCGGTGAGCAGCAGCACGTCCTCGAAGTCGATCAGGCCGCGGTCGCGCTTGGCCTGCTCGTACGTCGCGTAGACGCGGGCGATCTCGGCCGGGTCGCGCGGGGCCTCGCGGCTGCTCTTGGCGACGGCGGCCGGGTAGTCGTCGGGCACGATCTGGGTGACCTTGGCCCACTCGATCTCGCCGGTGAGGTCGCGCAGCTCGGTGCGCTGCACGCGCAGGCCGGTGCGGGAGGCGGCCTCGGCGACCAGCTGGACCTTGCGCTCCAGCAGCCGCGGGACCTCGCCGCCGATCGCCCGCGGCCAGAAGTACTGGAGCTGGCGCAGCGCGGCGGAGTGGAAGGTGCGGGCCTGCACGCCCTCGGCGCCGAGCTGGCGGAGCCGGCCGCGCATCTCGCCGGCAGCGCGGGCGGTGAAGGTCACCGCGAGCACCTGCTGGGGCTGGTAGACGCCGCTGCGCACGCCGTAGGCGATCCGGTGGGTGATGGCCCGGGTCTTGCCGGTGCCGGCGCCCGCGAGGACGCAGACGGGGCCGGTGAGGGCGGTGGCGACGGCACGCTGCTCGGGGTCGAGCCCGGCGAGCACCGCGTCGGCACCGGCGGGGGCGCCGCCCCAGGACTCGTACGGGTCGGACGGCATGCCCGAGAGCTCTTCCTGCATGACTACCATCCTCTCAGCCCGGCGGGCGGTGCGGCCGGACGCACATCCTGGCAGTCGGCGGTGACAGCCTGCGGGTTGTCCACAGGCCGGCTGCTGCGGTACGACGATCGGCCCGCCTCCCCGCGTGTGGCGTTCCGCACGCGCCGGGCGTGCGCGGAATGCCGGGTGCACGCCGGGCGTTGGGACCCACGACCGTACGCCCCCTCTCCGAAGGAGCACGCCGCCATGTCCGGCACCGTCACGATGTACAGCACGACCTGGTGCGGCTACTGCAACCGCCTCAAGAGCCAGCTGGAGCGCGAGGGCATCGCCTACACCGAGGTGAACATCGAGCTGGACCCGGCCTCGGCGAGCTTCGTGGAGTCGGTGAACAACGGCAACCAGACCGTGCCGACCGTGCTGGTGTCGCCGAAGAGCGGCGGCGAGGACGTCGTCATGACCAACCCGAGCCTGCGCCAGGTGCAGGCCGCGCTGGCCGGCTGACCCGGCGTCAGCCCGCAGGACCCGCGGGGCGGGCACACGTACGCGTGTGCCCGCCCCCGCACTTCCCGAAGACCGCACTTCCCGAAGACCGCGCTTCCCGAAGACCGCGCTGCCCGAAGGCCGTCAGCGGTTCAGGCGCAGGCTCCAGACGGTGAGCTCGCCGTCCAGCTCCCCGTACCCGCCCCGGTCGTAGTGGGTGGCGGTCACCTTGAGCGCGGCGACCGGCGAACTGCCCTCGGCCAGGCAGACCACGTCGCCCGCGGCCACGTCCGCCTCGTCGCGGGACTGCGTGAGCAGGAGGTCCTTGCAGCCCTGGGCGGTGGGCGCGCCGTTGCCCGTCCAGAGCGCCACGGTGCCCTTGACCATCATCCCGTTGCTGCCGCTCCGCGCGGCCGCGGGACGGGTGAAGGGCGGGCTCCCCTTGCGCGGCGGCGACTGCGTCAGGTCGATGCCTTCGAGGCCGAGCACGATCGGCCCCGACCAGCGGACGCCCTCCGCGGCGGCGTTCGTGGCGGAGGCCCCGGCGGGCGGCACCTGCTGGGCGCTGCCGCCGGCGGGCGGCGGCGCGACGGTCACCGTCACCTGGGCCGACGGAGCGCGGTCCGGCCCGGACGGGCCTCCGGTGAACGCAGCCACCGCACTGGCCACCCCCGCGATGGCGCTGACCACCGCGGCGACGACGCCCCAGAGCTTGATGTGCGACCGCTGCGGCCCCTCCGGTGCGCCCGTTCCCGTGCCCGTCGGCGGGTGGGACGGCGGTTCCTGGGGCGGCGGGAAAGACGACGGTTGCTGCACAGGATCCCCCCGACGGGTACCGGCGGCCGCCTGGCGGCGGCAGGCCTCGCTGGACGCCCGGCATGCTAGCCAATCGGAGGCCGCGCCGCGTGCCCTCCGGGTACGGCGGCCCGGCCCCGGCGGATTCCCTCCGCCGGGGCCGGCTGCGTCCGGAGGCCGCTTCCGGACGGATCTGGGGGCCGGGCGCCTCGGGGGCCCGACCGCGGGGGCGGCCCGTTCAGGAGACCCCGGCCGGCACCCGGAGGCCGGCTCCGGCCTCCGCGGCGAGCGGGCCGAGCCCGTAGAGCAGGCGGCAGCGGTCGGCCGCGTAGCGCGTCTCGACGACCCGGACGGGGCCGCGGGCGTCGCTGGTGACCCGGGTCTGCACCAGCAGCGGCACCCCGGGGCCGACCTCGAACCAGGCGGCCTCCTCGGGGCCCGGCATCCGGGCCACCAGGCGGTCCGCCGCGGCGGACTCGCAGCGGCCGATCGCCGCCAGCACCGTCTCGTCGCCGCCGGGCACCGGTACCGGTTCCATCAGCGGCGTGCCCGCGGCGAGGCCCGCGCGGTAGTGGCTCTCCTCGATCGAGTACGGCTCGCGGTCGGTCAGCCTCAGCTGGCGGCGGACGACCACGGCCTCTCCCGGCAGCATGCCGAGCAGTTCGGCGATGTCGGCCCGGGCGCGCACCACGAGCATCTCGAAGTCGCAGGTCAGCCGGCGGCCGGAGGCGACGGCCTCGTCGGCGTAGACCGCGGAGGGGGCTGCCAGGCAGTCCGCCGGGCCGGCCGCGCCGTGCGGCGGGCCGTAGGCCCGGTGGTCGAGCATCGGCTGCTGCTTGAGGTAGGTGCCCTTGCCCTGGAGGCGGACCAGCCGCCCCTCGTTGACCAGGACGTCGACCGCCAGGCGCACGGTGTTGCGGGCGACGCCGTAGTGGTGCTCCAACTCGGTCTCGACGGGGAGCTGCGCGCCGCCCTGCCACTCGCCGGACTCGATCCGGCGGCGCAGGTCGGCCGCGAGGCGCTGGTACTTGGGGGCGGGCACTCCGGCTCGGGGGATCGTCACACCGGTGAATCTAGTCAGACGGCTTCCCGCATTTCAGGAAAACCGGCCAAGAACGCGGGTCAGGGGGTTTGGAACGGGCGCGAACAGCGCATGCGGGCGCACTCCGCCGCAGATGGGCGCCGGTACGGACGGCTCCGATCGGGATCGACCGAACAGCACGGCAAGAACGAAAGCGGTGCGCACTTAATCGAAGGACCGAAGCAAAAGGGGGCGCGCAGACAATCGCCGCGCGCCCCCTTTTTCGTGATCCGAATGCCCCGGCCGGGTGCTACCAGCGGGCCGCCGCGGGCAGCGGCTCGCCGTACCAGAGCTCGACCAGGTGCCGGGCGATCGAGATCCCCGACGGCGGCAGGATCTCGCCCGCCGCCATGCCCGCCTTCAGCTCCTCGCGGGAGAACCAGCGCGCCTCGGCGAGCTCCTCGCCGTCCACGGTGATCCCGGTGCCGGCCGGGTCGGCCCTCCCGATGAAGCCCAGCATCAGGCTGGACGGGAACGGCCACGGCTGGCTCGCCACGTACTCGACCTCGGAGACCCGCACCCCGGCCTCCTCGTGCACCTCGCGGGCGACCGCCTGCTCGATCGACTCGCCGGGCTCGACGAAGCCGGCCAGGGTCGACCAGCGGCCCTCCGGCCAGATCGCCTGGCGGCCCAGCAGGCAGCGGTCCTCGCCGTCGGTGATCAGCATGATCACCGCCGGGTCGGTCCGCGGGTAGTGCTCGGCGGCGCAGGAGGTGCAGCGGCGCACGTGGCCCGCGCCGGCCTTCTCGGTGCGGTGGCCGCAACGCGAGCAGAAGCTGTGCAGCCGGTGCCAGTGCTCGAGGGCGACCGCATGCACCAGCAGCCCCGCGTCCCGGTCGGAGAGCGAGGCGCCGACCTCGCGCAGCCCGGCCGGGCGGGCGTCGCCGTCCAGCCGGCCCGGCAGGCTCTCGCCGGCCAGGGCGAAGTACGAGACGCCGTCCTCGTCCGTACCCAGGTAGAAGCGGTCGCCGCTGTCCGGCGCCTCGAAGGAGGGCAGCAGGACGAGCTCGGTGCCCCGCTCGGTGTCGACCACGAAGACCTCGCCGCCGGCGATCGGCAGCACCCTGGTGGTCGGGTGGCTCCACGCCGCGGCCAGCCACGGCTCGTCGAACCGGTGGTGCGCGGCACGGTCCACCCCGGCGCGGGCCAGGGCGAGGTGCCCGGTGTCAGACGCGCTGCTCAACTCGGTCCATCCCCGTTCGAAGTCCGCAATTCCCGATTTCCCGCATCGTCGTCATCAGGCCCGCTGCCCGTCCCCGGCCAGCTCGCCCCACAGGTACGCCGAGGTCTCGACGCCCTTGCGCAGCAGGTCCAGCTCCACCTTCTCGTTGACGGAGTGCCAGCCGTCGGAGGGCACCGAGATGCCCAGGAACAGCACCGGCGCGCCCAGCACGTCCTGCAGGTCGGCGGCGGGCCCGGAGCCGCCCTCCCTGGTGAAGAGGATCTTCTGCTCGAACGCCCGGCCCATAGCCCGGACGACCGCCTGCAGCGCCGGGTGGTCCAGCGGCGTCAGGCAGGGGCGGGTCGCGCCGGGGAAGGCGATCTCGTACCGGATGCCCTCCGGCACCTGATCGGCCACCCAGGAGCGGACGGCCTCGCGGACCTTCTCCACCTCCTGGCCGGCGACCAGCCGGAAGGACAGCTTGAGGTGCGCCTCGGACGGCACGATGGTCTTGCCGCCGGGGCCGGTGTAGCCGCCCCAGACGCCGTTGACCTCGGCCGTCGGACGGGCCCAGACCCGCTCCAGGGTGGAGTAGCCGGCCTCGCCCCGGGTGCCGTACGACTTGGCGACCCGCAGCCACTGGGCCTCGTCGAAGGGCAGCTCGGCGAAGAGCTCGCGCTCCCGCTCGGTCAGCTCGACCACGCCGTCGTAGAAGCCGGGGACGGCGACCCTGCGGTCCGCGTCGTGCAGGGCGGCGGCCAGCGAGGCCGCCACCTCCGCCGGGTTGGGGACGGCACCGCCGAAGGAGCCGGAGTGGATGTCGGTGTCCGGGCCGAAGAAGTCGATCTGGCAGTCGGCCAGACCGCGCATGCCGGTGCAGACGGTCGGCGTGGTCTCGGACCACATGCCGGTGTCCGAGATGATCACGACGTCGGCGGCGAGCCGCTCGGCCTCGCGGCGCACCAGGGCGGCGAAGTTCGGCGAACCGGACTCCTCCTCGCCCTCGATCAGCAGCTTGAGGTTGACCGCCGGCGCGGTGCGGCCGGTGGCGGCGAGGTGGGCGCGCACCCCGAGGGTGTGGAAGAAGACCTGGCCCTTGTCGTCCGCGGCGCCGCGGGCGAACAGTCGTCGCCCGACCACGGTCGGGGTGAAGGGCTCGGTCTCCCAGCCGTCCTCCTCGGCCGCGGGCTGCACGTCGTGGTGCCCGTAGACCAGGACGGTCGGCGCGGAGGCGTCCCCGGACGGCCACTCGGCGAACACCGCCGGCAGGCCGTCGGTCTCCCACACCTCGGCGACCGGGAAGCCCGTGCTGCGCAGCGCGGCGGCCAGCCACTCGGCGGAGCGGCGGACGTCGCCGGCCCGGTCCGGTTCGGCGGAGACGGAGGGGATGCTCAGCCAGTCGGAGAGGTCCTGCAGGAAGGCGGGCTCGTGCTCGTCGATGTAGGAGCGGACGACGCTGTCCGGGGTTTTCGTCATACGGACGACTTTAGTTCGCCCGGACGGGTGCGTGCCGCCCTCCGGCGGCGCGCACCCCCGTAACCTCGATCACCCCGGTGGACCTGCAGGGGGCGCGGGGATCCGCACAGTCCGGGACATCCGAATTGTGCGGTTCTCCCCCGGCCCTCGGCCGGGAGGTACCCCCAGCGCCCCCTGCGGTCGGCCCGTGCCCCTGTCCGCCGGTCAGGCCGAGCGGCGGGTGAGCATCAGGCGGGAGCGGGTGAACAGCATCGCCAGCAGGACGGCCAGCAGCGGCAGGCCGACCAGGGTGACCGCGAGCTCCGCCCACGGGAAGGCGATCACCGCCTCGGCCGGCTTGAGCATCCCGTACGAGGAGTCGTACACGGCGGATGCCTCCATCTTGCGCAGCGCGACCGCCGGGATCACGCCGCAGACCGTGCCGAGGACGGTGCCCATCGCGGCGATCACCCCGCACTGGAAGCCGGAGAGCCGGCGCCGGATGCCGCCCGTCGCGCCGACCGCGGCCAGCGTGGCCAGATCGCGCTGCGAGTCGGCGGCGGCGAGGCCGGTCGCGATGCCGGCGGCGCCGAGGGCGACCAGGCCGGCGAAGCCGGTCAGGGCGAGGCCGACCAGGGTCTGCTGGGAGCGGTAGCCCCGCTCGACCTGGACGTCGGCGGCGTCGTCCAGCTTGCCGACGGCGGCGGAGGCCTTCTGCTCGGCCCCGTCGGAGGGCGCCGCGGCCGGGCGCCACACGCTGCCGACCGGACGGGTGCTCAGTCCCAGCCGCTCGGCGGTCTTCGGGCTGACCAGTGCCTGGGCCGCGACCACCTCGGGCTTGACGACGACGGCGTCGACGGTCGCGTGGTGCACGACCGGCTTGCCGGGCCTGGCGGCGTTGATGTCCTCGGTGGTCTCCGGCTCGGCGACGGTCAGGTCGAGGGTGATCTTCCCGTCCTTGACGTACTTGGCGTCGAAGACCACCGCCTTGCCGTCGGCGAGCGCCTGGGCGGCTGCCGGGTCGTTCACCCCGAACAGGTTGCGCAGGACCGTGGCGTCGCCCGCCGGGACGTATCCGGCGACGCCGCCGTAGATCGGGTCGTCGGCGCACCGCGGGTCGGTGCGGTTGATCCGGCGGATCTCGGCGTTGTCCATGGTCCGGTCTTCGTTGTCGGGGTCGCGGGTCGGGCAGCGGCGCTCCTTGGGGATGCCCACCTCGACCCAGCCGCAGGAGATGCGGGCGCAGTCCTTCCCGTACGCGGTGATCAGCGGGTCGGCGCGCGGGCCCAGGTCGGGGACGGACCGCTCGACCGCGGCCCGCAGTGCCGGCAGGTCGGCCGAACGCAGACCCGGCCCGTCGTCGGCCATCAGCCGGACGGCGCCGGCGGGCATCTCGGCGCGGTAGTTCCGACGCTGCTCCAGATCGTCGCTGGCGGTGTAGACGCCGACCGCGACGGAGCCTGCGACCGCGGCCATCACGGCGGCGACGGCGGGGGCGGTGCGGCCGCGGTGGCGTACGGCGTCGCGCAGTGCGAGCCGGGGGCTGAGCGAGAGGTGGCGGCCGAGCCGGCCGAACAGGCCGACCAGCATCGGCGTGCAGGCGATCATGCCGAGTTCGGCGAGCGCCGAGCCGCCGAGCACGCCGAGGGCACGGCCGGCGGCACCGGTGAAGGTGCCGAGCAGGGCGAGCGCGGCGCCGGAGCCGACCGTCACCAGGCCGACGACGGCGAGCTGGCGGCTCGGGGGCCTGACCGAGCCGCGGCCGGTGAGCGCCTCGACGACGTCCGTCCGGGCGGCCTGGAAGGCCGGGACGACCGCTGCCAGCAGGCCGGTGACCAGGCCGATCAGGGCGATGCAGAGCAGGTCCAGCGGCTGCAGGTCGAAGTGGCCGAAGCGCATCCCGGCGGCCTCCTCGGCCCACGGGCGGAGCACCGCGACCAGGACGACGGCCAGGACCACGCCGACCACGGCACCGGCCAGGCCGAGCACCACGCCGCCGCCGAGCACCACGGCCCGGATGTGCGAGCGGTCGCCGCCGCCGGCCGCGAGCAGGCCGAGCTGGCGGCGCGAGCGGCGGGCGCCGACCGCGAAGGCGGGCCCGGCGAGCAGCACGATCTCCAGCAGCGCCATGCCGACGACGGTGCCGACGACGACCAGGCCGACCGTGTCGACACCTCCGTAGCCGTGCCGGTCCATGTCGACGTAGTAGGGCACCTGGGAGCGGGGCGGCGGGTCCATCAGCACGGCACGGGAAGTCAGCCCGAGGCCGTACTTGTTGAGCTCCAGCACCTTCGGCCAGTCGAGGGCGGCGGCCCCCTGCGGCAGCCGGACCAGCCACCGTTCGCCGCCGTAGCGGCTGTCCTGGTCGGTGCCGCGGTTGGCGGCGCGCAGCGGGGCGACGAGTTCGCCCGGGCGGCCGACCAGGGTGACGGCCCCCAGCTCTCCGGGGAACTCGGCGACCGCGGTGATGAGGAACGGGGTGCCGTCCAGACCGTGCAGCGCCGTGCGGTCGCCGAGGTGCAGTCCGGACTTGTCGAGGAAGCCCCGGGTGGCGGCGATCTCGTGCGCGGAGCTCGGGGCCCGGCCCTCCACGACGTTCAGCCGGCCGTGCCAGACCGGGTCGGTGAGGTCGGCCTCGGTGGTCTCGGCGCCGAGGCGGCCCTCCTTGCTGGTGGCCGAGGCGCTCTCGCCCGCGGGAACGGGCACCAGCACGGTGCCGGCGGGCAGCAGCTCCTTGGCGAGCGCTGCGGGGTCGGCCTTCGCGCTGCGGACCTGCTCGGCGGTGGGCTTCTTGCCCTCCTCCGGCGGGACGCCCCAGCCGCTCTCCTCGGCGTTCGGCGGCTGGAGGACGACGGTGCCGCGGCCGAAGGCGTGGAGCAGTCCGTCGGCCGAACCCATCAGGCGGACGGCCTGCTCGCGGGGCTCCAGTTCGCCGCTGCGGTACATCACGTCGGCGCCGGCCACGCCGAGCACCGGGAGGGCGATCATGGCGAGGACGAGGGCGCTGCGGCCCTTGGCGCGCAGGGCGTCGCGGCGGGCTATCCGCAGGGCGACCCGCCAGGCTCGGGGGTTCACTCGCCGGGCCCCTTCACGCTGTTGGTGGCGGCGGTGACCAGCAGGCTGGCCGCGTCGTGGCTGACGCTCTGGTCGACCAGGCGGCCGTCGCGCAGGAAGACCACGCGGTCCGCCCAGGCGGCGTGCCGGGCCTCGTGGGTGACCATCATGGCGGCCGCGCCGGCGTCGCAGCGGGCGCGCAGCACCGCGAGGACGGCCTCGCCGGTGGTGGAGTCCAGGGCGCCGGTGGGCTCGTCGGCGAGGACGAGCCGGCGGTCGCCGATCAGGGCGCGGGCGATGGCGACGCGCTGCTGCTGGCCGCCGGACATGTCGTCGGGGAAGCGGTCGGCGAGCTCCGGGATGCCGAGCTCCTCCAGCGCGGCGATCGCCTCGCGGCGGGCCGCGCGGCCGGAGACGCCGTCGAGCTCGCGCGGCAGGGAGATGTTCTCGGCGGCGGTGAGCGCCGGGATGAGGTTGTAGTCCTGGAAGACGTAGCCGATGGAGCGGCGGCGGACCTGGGCCTGCTGCTTGCGGGAGAGCTCGCCGAGGACGGTGCCCTCGACCAGCACCCGGCCGGAGCTGGGGCTGTCCAGGCCGCCGGCCAGGGTCAGCAGGGTGGACTTGCCGGAGCCGGACGGGCCCATGACGGCGACCAGCTCGCCTGGGTGGACGACGAGTTCGACGCCGCGCAGGGCGTGCACCTCGGCGGCGCCCTGGCCGTGCACCCGGCTGACCTGGTCGAGGTGCAGCACGGGTGGCCGCGATTCGGTGTGGGTGGTGCTCATGCTTCCCCCTGCTGTCGGTTGATCAGATGCGGCTGCGGCGGCGCGTGCGCGCGGTGCCGGTGGCCGGTGCGGATTCGGTGGCGGGCGCGGGAGCCTGCGCGGGACGCGAGGCGTGCTGGGCGAGACGGGTCTCGCAGTGGTCGAGCCAGCGGATCTCGGCTTCGGTCTGGAAGATCAGCTGCTCGAGGACGAGCAGCCAGGCGAGGTCGCTCTGCTGCTCGGCGGCGGTCAGCGCCTGGGCCTTGAGCCGGGTGTAGTCCTGCAGTGCCTTCATGCTGTGCCGGCGCTGCGACTGCACCACCGCCTGCACGTCGACCCCGGGGACGCCGACGGCCATCGCCAGCTTGATCGCCAGCTCGTCGCGCGGCGGATTGGTCCGGGGCACCGGGGTGTCGAACCATTGGCGCAGTTCCGTGCGTCCTGCATCGGTGACGGCGTAGAAGAGGTGGCCCTCGTCGTCCTCGCCGGCGGGCTCCACGAGCCCGT
Source organism: Kitasatospora sp. NPDC051914 (assembly GCF_040680995.1). Taxonomy (NCBI): domain Bacteria; kingdom Bacillati; phylum Actinomycetota; class Actinomycetes; order Kitasatosporales; family Streptomycetaceae; genus Kitasatospora; species Kitasatospora sp. NPDC051914. Next base: position 26,389 of record NZ_JBFAXX010000012.1, on the reverse strand, counting down.
CGCGCTCCAGCCGCCCGAGGGTGGTGTAGACCTGGCCGACGTTCAGCGGCCAGGTGGCACCGGTGCGGGCCTCGAACTCGGAGCGCAGCTGGTAGCCGTACCGGGGGCCCTGGTCGAGGAGGGCGAGGAGACCATGACGGATCGACATACCGAGTATGTATACCCGGTATGCCCGAGGGCCTCAAGCCCGGCACCGGGTACGGTCGGGGATGTGACCCAGCTGCGCATCGCCACCTTCAACCTGCTGCACGGTCAACCGCTCGCCGCCGACGGCACTCCGTTGCCCCTCCCGGCCGACCCCGCCGCCCCGCTCGGGGACGCGATCGCCGAACTGGACGCCGACGTGCTCGCCCTCCAGGAGGTCGACCGCCACCAGGAGCGCTCCGGCCTGGCCGACCAGGCCGCCGTCGCCGCCAAGGCCATGGGCGCGGCCGACTGGCGGTTCGCCGCGGCCCTGCACGGCCGGCCCGCCCCGCTCGCCGGCTGGGTGCACGACCCGACCATGACGAAACTGCAGGTCTACGGCCCCGCCGAGGTCGATTCCGCCACCGACCGGCCCGCCTACGGCACCGCCCTGCTGACCCGGCTCCCAGTGCACCACTGGCGGGCCCGGCGGTTCGCCCCCGCGCCCTTCGGGCTTCCCCTGCGGGTCGCCGGACGGCGCGGGCTGACCCCCGTCCCGGACGAGCCGCGGGCCGCACTGGCCGCCGTGCTCGAGGGCCGGCACGGCCCGTTCACCGTGGTCGCCGCCCACCTGTCCTTCGTGCCGGGGTGGAACGTGGCGCAGCTCGCCGCGATCCGGCGCTGGATCGCCGACCTGCCGCAGCCCTACCTGGTGCTGGGCGACTTCAACCTGATCGGCGCGGTCCCGCGGACCGTGCTCGGCGGCGCCACCGCCCTCGACCGCAGCACCTCACGCGAACGGATCAGGGCCGCCCGGGCCGCCCGCCGCACCCGCCTCGCCCAGGACGGCGGACGGCGGCGGCGGGTGCGGGAGCCGCGCCCCCGCCTCCAGGGCTGGTACGACCTGGCCCGCACCCCCACCTACCCCTCCCACAAGCCCGCCGTCCAGTTCGACCACGTCCTGGCGGTAGGCGTCCCCCGCACCGCGGTCGGCCCCGCCGACGCCCCCCGCACCCCCGTGTCCGACCACCGCCCCCTCCTCGTCGAGGTCGACCTGTAGCGGCAGACCGCCCAGGGGCGCGGGCCGGCCCTGAGCGGCTGCCCCGGACTCGACGGGTTGCCCCGCGCCCCTGCGGGCCGGCCCTAGCCGATCCGGCCGGTGCCCTTGGCGAGCACGGGGCGGCCGCCCTGGGCGGGGAGGTGGGGGCCCACCGGTTCGTACTGGAGGAGGAGCATCGCCGCGTCGTCGCCCAGCTTGTGGCCGACGTGCCGCACCACGTCCTGGTGCAGGTTCCGCAGCACCTCCACCGGGCACCCCGTGGCGCAGTGCGGCAGCCGGTCGGTGAGCGGGTAGAAGGCCCCGCCGCCGTCCCGGGCCTCGATCACGCCGTCGGTGTAGAGCAGCACCCGGTCGCCGGGCCGCAGCGGCAGCCGCTGCACCGGCGGCCGGACGTCGGCCGGGTCGAGCACGCCGAGCGGCGGCACCGGCTCGGCCGGCTCCAGCAGCGCGACCGGTTCGCCGGTGCGCAGCAGGACGGGTGCGGGGTGGCCGCAGTTGACGATCTCCGCGGTGCCGTCCGAGCGGAGCCCGATCAGCACCAGGGTGACGAACTCCTCCTCGATGCCCGGGTGGTCGTTCTCGTGCAGGGCCCGGTCGAGGCTGACGGCCAGCCAGCCGGCCACCCGGTCGAGCGAGGCCTCCTGGTGGGCGGCCTCGCGGAAGGCGCCGAGCACGGCGGCGGCGGTCTCCACGGCGGCCAGGCCCTTGCCGCGGACGTCGCCGACCACGGCCCGTACGCCGTGCCGGGTGTTGACCACCTCGTAGAGGTCGCCGCCGATGGAGGCGTGTGCGTGCGCCGCCGCGTAGTGGACGGCGGCGCGGACGCTGCCGACCCGGTCGGGGACGGGCCGCAGCAGCACCCGGCGGGCGATCTCGGCGACCAGCTGGGCCTCGGCCAGTGCGAGTTCCTGGCGGAGCCTCAGGGTGGTGGAGACCCAGCCGATGCCGGCGACCAGGGCGATGGCGAAGACGGTGGCGCTGTGCACCGACTCGCCGAGCACCTGGTTGTAGCCGGCCATCAGGAAGGCGGCCAGTTCGGTCAGTACGCCGATGAGCAGCGGGTACCAGGTGCGCCGGCTGACCACGGCGGCCAGCGCCGGGACGGCGGTGAGCGCGGGCTCGACCGTCACCTCGGTGTTGCTGAAGAAGTCAAGGGAGACCACCAGCGCCATGCCGATGAACGGCAGCGCCAGTGCGGTTCTCGGCCAGGTGCCCGTCACCTTGCCCGGGTCTGCCCCCGGGGCGGGCCCCGCGAGCCGGTCTCTGATCCATCCGGTCGCGCTCAACGTCGGTCTCTCCAGCAGAAGGTCGCCGGTGCCAGGGACACCTGCGGTGATGACGGAAAGTCAGGGGCGTGCAGCCCCCGCATGCGGCCGGAGTACGGGGTGACCGGTTACCGACCCCACAATAGGCGCGAAAAGTGCACAGTGCACAGGTTTCGCACGATCCCGTGACGGCTTGGATGCTCTGCGTGACTCATTCTTCACTATTCCCGATCAGGAGCCTGGTCAACTCTTTTCGGTCAGGAAGTCCTGCGGGTCTGACGACCCGGCCGCTGCGCACGTACAGGAACGCCGCACTGACCTGCTCCGGCCCGACGCCCATCCGCTCGGCCCAGGCCAGCCGGTAGATGGCGAGTTGCAGCGGGTCGGCGGTCTCCTCCCGGTGGGTCTTCCAGTCGACCACCTCGTAGCGCCACGGGTGCGGTGACCCTGAGCCACCGTCACGTTCCCGGTAGACCGCGTCGATCCGGCCGCGCACCACGCGCCCCGCCAGCAGCAGCTGGAACGGCGCCTCGACCCGGTACGGCACCCGGTCCCCGTACGGGCTGCGCAGGAAGGCCTCCTTGAGCCGGGCCAGGTCGCGCTCGTCCTCGATGCCGTCGTCGTCCGCGCCGGGCAGCGCGTCCGGTTCCAGGAGCAGCAGTTCCTCCGTCTCGAAGCGGGACTGAACCCAGCTGTGGAAGCGCGTGCCGCGGCGGGCCGCCGGCTGCGGCGGGCGCGGCATCGGGCGGGCCAGGTCCCGGGCGAAGCCGTCCGGGTCTGCGGCCAGCCGCATCACCTGCGAGGCGGACAGCGAGGCGGGCAGGGGCACTTCGCGCACGGAGCGCCGGGAGCGCTCCAGCTCGCCGAGCAGCGCGTCCAGGTCGCGGTCCCAGGAGGCGACCAGCCGGGCGTCCTCCGGGGCGAGCTCCTCCTCGGGCGCGGGCGGCGCCCCGGCGAGCCTGCGCCGCACCACCTCGGCCACCCGGCGGCGGGCGAGCTGCGCGGGCGCGTCCAGCGGCATCGGCCAGGGCGTCTCCGCGGACCGCGCCAGCGCCGGATTCTCCGCGTCCGGCAGCGGCTCCCCGGCCCACAGCTCGACCTCGCCGTTGCCGGGCAGGCCGCAGTGCTCGCGCAGCCCGAGCAGGAAGTCGGACGGGCCGCGGCGCCGCTTCTGGCTCGGCCCCCACCAGTGCCCGGAGGCCAGCAGCAGCTCCCGCGGGCGGGTGAAGGCGACGTAGCCGAGCCGGAGCTCCTCCACCTGGGAGTGCCGGGCCATCTCCTTCTTGAACAGGCCCATGCCCTTGGCCGTCCACGGCGGATCGCCGGGCAGGGTGTCGGCGTCGCCGCGCAGCGCGTGCGGCAGCACCCGGCGCGTGCTCGTCCAGCGCTCGCGGCCCTGGCCGGACGGGAAACCGCCCTTCACCAGGCCCGGCACCGCGACCACGTCCCACTCCAGGCCCTTGGACTTGTGCGCGGTCAGCACCTTCACGGTGTCCTCGCCGCCGGGCAGCCCGGCGTCCAGGCCCCGCTCGTACTCCTGCGCCGCCCGCAGGAAGGCCAGGAAGGCGGACAGGCCAGGGTCGCCGTCCAGGTCGGCGAAGCCCGCCGCGATGTCCAGGAAGCCGTGCAGCGTCTCCCGGCGGCGCGCGGCCAGCGCGTTCGGCGAGGCCGACAGCTCGACCTCCAGACCGGTCACCGCGAGCACCCGGTGCAGCACGTCCATCAGCGGCTCGGCCAGCGCCCGGCGCAGCTCGCGGACCTCCCGCGCCAGCCGGGCGAACCGCACCCGCGCCTCCGGCGAGAACGGCAGCTCGTCCGGCTGCTCCGCCTCCAGGAAGGTCTCCAGCGCATCGGCCAGCGACACCACCTCGGTCGGGTCGGTGCCCGCCACCGCGGCCGCCAGCGCATCGCCCTGCAGCCGCTCGGTGCGCACCAGCTCGGCGGCCCGCCGGCCCAGCAGGGCGAGGTCGCGCGGACCGATCCGCCAGCGCGGGCCGATCAGCAGCCGCACCAGGGCGGCATTGGCCGTCGGGTCCTGCAGCACCTCGCAGACCGCCACCAGGTCCGCCACCTCGGGCAGCTGCAGCAGGCCGCCGAGGCCCACCACCTCGACCGGCACCTCGCGGGCCACCAGCGCCGCGTGCACGTCCGGGAAGGCGGCGCCGCCGCGGCAGAGCACCGCGATCCGGCCGGGCGCCGTCCCGGTGCGGACCAGGTGCGCGATCCGGTCGGCCAGCCAGTCGATCTCCTCGGCGTGCGTCGGCAGCAGTGCGCAGCGCACGAAGCCGTCCGTCTCCGCGTCCGGCGCCGGGCGCAGCGCCTCCACCCCCTCGTGCATGGCGCGCAGGGGTGCCGCCAGCTGGTTGGCGAAGGCCAGCAGCCGGCCGCCGCTGCGGCGGTTCTCGCTCAGCGCGAAGCGCGCCGCCGGGGTGCCGTCCGCCCGCGGGAAGTGCACCGGGAAGTCGTCCAGGTTCGCCACCGAGGCGCCGCGCCAGCCGTAGATCGCCTGGCACGGGTCGCCGACCGCCGTCACCGGGTGGCCGCCGCCGTCGCCGCCGTCCGCCCCGAACAGGCCGGCCAGCATCAGCCGCTGCGCCACCGAGGTGTCCTGGTACTCGTCCAGCAGCACCACCCGGTACTGCTCGCGCAGCAGCCGGCCCACCTCGGGGCGCTCCTGCGCCAGCCGCGCCGAGGCCGCTATCTGGTCGCCGAAGTCCATCAGGCCGCCGGCCTGCTTGCGCCGGCGGTAGTCCTCCACCAGGCGCAGCAGCTCCTGCCGGGCCCGGGCCGCGTTCGGCACCGCCCGCAGGTCGTCGTTGGTCAGCTTCGCCGTCGCCAGCACGTCCAGCAGGTCGCCGTCCCACGCGCGGAGCCGCTCGGGCTCCACCAGGTGCTCGGCGAGCTCGGAGTCCAGGCCGATCAGGTCGGCGACCAGCGCCGAGAAGGTGCCGGTCAGCGCGGGGTACGGGCCGCGGGCCGACCGCAGCACCTTGGCCGCCAGCTGGAACCGGGTGGCGTCCGCCAGCAGCCGGACGTCCGGCTCTATCCCCAGGCGCAGGCCGTGCTCCTTCAGCAGCCGGCCGGCGAAGGCGTGGTAGGTCGAGATCTCCGGCTCGCCCAGCGACTCGGCGTCGTCGGGCTCCAGGACGCGGGCGCGGACGAGGGCCGTGCGGACGCGCTCCGCGAGCTCGCCCGCCGCCTTGTTGGTGAAGGTCAGACCCAGCACCTGCTCCGGCGCCACCGCCCCCGAACCGACCAGCCACACCACCCGGGCGGCCATCACCGTGGTCTTGCCGGAACCCGCACCGGCCACGATCACGGCAGGCTCCAACGGGGCACCGATGGCCTGCATCTGCTCGGCGTTGAACGGTATGCCGAGCAGCTCCTTCAACTGACCGGGATCGTCGAGCACGGAACGCACCCCCCAACGCTAACCGGCTCCGCCGACAGCCCGTACCGGCGCCCGGGGTGAGCACACGGGGGCGCCGGGGGTCGGCCCGCGCCCCTGAGTGCCCCTCCCCTACTCGATCAGCTGGCGGCCGTCGCGTTGGGCGGTGCAGCTGCTGCGGAAGGTGCAGCGGGTGCAGCCGTCGCCTTGGGTGGGGACGAAGCGTTCGGCGAGGACGCGGCCCGCGGCGTCGGCGAGCAGGTTCTCGATCCAGGGTTCGCCCTCGGGCGGGGCCTGCTGCTGGACCTTGGGGGCCTCCTTGTCGGTCTTGCCGGGCTCGCGGAGGTGGACGAGTTCGGCCCCGCCGGAGGCGATCCCCCCGGGGATGCCGGGCAGCCCGTCGAGGGCGCCGTTGCGGACGGCGAGCTGGTAGACGGCGAGCTGTTTGTGCTCGGGGAGGGACTTCTCGGTGGGGATCTGCTTGCCGGTCTTGAAGTCGACGACGTAGGCGCGGCCGAGGGCGTCCTGCTCGATCCGGTCCATGGAGCCGCGGATGCGGACGGCGACGCCGCCGACGGTGAGGGTGAGGTCGAAGCCGTGCTCGGTGGCGACGGTGGTGCGGCCGCGTTCGAGGACGTGCCAGTGCAGGAAGCGTTCGAGGGCGGCGCGGGCCTCGGTCTTCTCCTGGTGGGACTTCCAGGGGGCGTCGAAGGCGAGGGCGTCCCAGACGGTGTCGAGGCGCTCCATGAGGACGGCGAGGTCGGCGGGGGTGCGGCCGGAGCCGACCTCGTCGGCGAGGGCGTGCAGGACGTTGCCGAAGCCCTGGGCGGAGCTGGTGGTGCCGGCGGCGCGGACGTCCTTGTCGAGGAACCACTGGAGGGCGCAGCTGTCGAGCTGTTCGAGGCCGCTGCCGGAGAGCCGGACGGGGGTGTCCGGGGAGCGCAGCGGTTCGGGGGCGGCGGTCTGGTCGAGCAGGCCCCACCAGCGGTCGGGGTGGGCGGCGGGGACGAGCGGGGCGCCGTCCTCGTCGGCGGCCGCGGCGAGCCGACCGAGGCGTTCGGCGGCGGCGCGGCGCAGGGCGGGCGAGCGGCCCGGGTCGACGGTGACGGCGCGGAGTTCGGCGACCAGGGCGGCCACGGAGAGCGGCCGGCGCGGACGGTGGGTGATGTCGGCGACGGTGACCTGGGGGGTGCGGGTGCGGACCTTGCCGGTGCGCGGGTCGAGTTCCTCGCGGTAGAGCTCGCGCAGGAAGCGGGAGGGTTCGTCGCCGTCCTCGGCGGGTGCCTTGACGGCGGTGACGATCAGCCGGTCCTTGGCGCGGGTGGCGGCGGTGTAGAAGAGGCGGCGTTCCTCGCCGAGGAGGGCGGCCGGGGAGAGGGGTTCGGCGAGGCCGTCGCGGCCGATCCGGTCGGCCTCCAGCAGGGAGCCGCGGCGGCGGAGGTCGGGCCAGAGGCCTTCCTGGACGCCGGCGACGACGACGAGCCGCCACTCCAGGCCCTTGGAGCGGTGGGCGGTCATCAGCCGGACGGCCTCGGGGCGGACGGTGCGCACGGTGAGGGTGTCGGCGGCGATGTCCTGGGCTTCGAGTTCGGCCAGGAAGTCGGGGGCGCTGCGGTGGCCGGCGACCTGTTCCTCGGCGCGGGCGGCGGTCTCGAAGAGGGCGCAGAGCGCGTCGAGGTCGCGGTCGGCGTTGCGGGCGGCGGCGCCGCCGCGCAGGGCCGCGCGCTCCAGGCGTTCGCGCCAGCGGCGGCTGCCGTCCCAGAGCATCCACAGGGCGTCCTCGGCGCTGCCGCCGCCGGCGAGCAGTTCGCGGACCTTGCGCAGCAGGGTGCCGAGGTCGCGGGCGCGGCGGGCGGCGGCCGGTTCCATGGCGACGAGCCGCTCGGGTTCGACGAGGGCCTCGCGGATCAGTTCCTCGGCGGGCCGGACGGCGGTCTGCTCGCCGCTGTCGCGGAGGGCGGTGCGCTCCTCCTCGCGCAGGGCGCGGCCGAGCCTGCGCAGGTCGGAGCCGTCGAGGCCGCCGAGCGGGCCGGTGAGCAGGGTGTGGGCGGTGTCGGGGGTGAGGCGGTCGACCGGTTCGGCGCAGACGCGCAGGGCGAGCAGCAGCGGGGTGACGGCGGGCTCCTCGCGCAGCGGCAGGTCGTCGCCGTCGATCTCCAGCGGGACGCCGGCCGCGGACAGCGCCCGCCGCACGCCGGGGATGGAGCGGGCGCCGGCCCGGACGAGGACGGCCATCTCGCCCCAGGGCACACCGTCCTCCAGGTGGGCGCGGCGCAGCAGGTCGGCGATCGAGTCGAGTTCGGTGCCGGGCGTGGGGTAGGTGTACACCTCGACCCGGCCGCCCTCGCGGGAGGGGCGCAGGGCGCGGTGCTGGGCGAGTTTGTCGGCGGGCAGCCGGCCCATCGGCATCCGGCGGGCGAGTTCGCGGGTGGCGGCGAGCAGCACGGCGCCGGAGCGGCGGGAGACCCGCAGCACCTTGACCTCGGCGGGCCGGCCGTCGGCCTGCCGGAAGGTCTGCGGGAAGTCGAGGATGCCGTTGATGTCGGCGCCGCGGAAGGCGTAGATCGACTGGTCGGGGTCGCCGACCGCGACCAGGTCGCGGCCGCCCCCGGCGAGCCGGCGCAGCAGCCGCACCTGGGAGGGGTCGGTGTCCTGGTATTCGTCGACGAAGACCACGTCGTAGCGGGCGGCGAGCCGCACCGCGGCGTCGGGGCGCTCGGCGAGCAGCACGGCGCGGTGGACGAGTTCGGCGTAGTCGAGGACGCCGCGCAGGTCGAGGACGTCGAGGTAGTCGGCGAGGAAGTGGGCGGCGGCGGCCCAGTCGGGGCGCTGGACGCCCTCGGCGAAGCGGGCCAGTTCGGCCTCGCCGAGGCCGAGCTCCCGGCTGCGGGCGAGCACGGCGCGGACCTCGTCGGCGAAGCCGCGGGTGGTCAGGCAGGCGCGCAGGTCCAGCGGCCAGGAGATCCGGCCGGTGCCGTCCCGGGCGTCCTCGGCGCCGCCGGCGAGCAGTTCGCGGACCATGACGTCCTGCTCGGGGCCGGAGAGCAGCCGCAGCGGCTCGGCGGCCTCCTCGGGCTCCTGCTGTTCGCGGAGCAGGGCGTAGCAGAAGGAGTGGAAGGTGGTGGCCTGCGGCGCCGCCCCGGCGGCGCCGATCCGGGCGGTCATCCGGTCTCGCAGCTCCATGGCCGCCTTGCGGCTGAAGGTGAGGACGAGGATGCGCTCCGGGTCGGTGCCGTGCTCGATCCGTCGGGCGACCGCCTCGACCAGGGTGGTGGTCTTGCCGGTGCCGGGGCCGGCGAGGACCAGCAGCGGCCCGCCGGCATGCTCGGCCACCGCCCGCTGGAACTCGTCCAGGACGGGCGGGGCCGGTCGTGCGAGCGGGCTGCGCACCAGGCGAAAGGGGGAGGTCACTGCGGTCCAGGCTGGTCGTGCGGCGGTCGTGCGGTTCGTACGGGCGCACCGGGGGTGGAGGCGTCCGCACCGAGCCTACGATCCTGCACCGACAGCCCCGCCCCGCGCACCCCTTCCGGGAATCCGGTCCGGCGGGCGGTCAGCTGCCGTCCCAGCGGGCCCGCCCCAGGTCGACGCGGGGTTCGCCGCCGACGGTGCGCAGCGGGGTGCCCTCGGCGCGGTACTCGGGGAGGGCGCGGTGCTCGTGGCCCGGCAGCGGGCGGCCGTCCGAGCGGATGACCCGCCACCAGGGCACTCCGCCGCCGTACAGTGACATGACCCGGCCCACTTGGCGCGGGCCGCCCTGCCCGAGGTACTCGGCGACGTCCCCGTACGTCATGACCCGGCCGGGCGGGATGCGCTCGGTGAGGTCGAGCACGGCTTCGGCGAAGGGCGGCAGGACGTCCCCGCCGGGCCCGTCGGTCTGGTGCGGCATTTCTCCCCATCCGGTCGATTTCCCGGGCCCCGTGCGGGCGATCCGCCGCGCCCGATCCGGCCCCTGTCCCACACGAGGAGCCGCGGCATGGCAGCATCTTCGGGGCAGAACGTGGGTGATACGAGGACAAGACCAGATGACCGGGACGGCAGACGTGAACGTGGACAAGGGCTCCGACGAGTCCGCCACCGACCGGTCTGCGGGCCCAGAACCCGAACCGCCGACAGTCTCCCCGCAGCGGCACGCGCCGGGCAAGGACGGGCACGCGCAGGACGGACACCCGCAGCACGGGCACCTGCAGCACGGCCATGACGCGATGGGCGACCTGCCGGCCGAGGAGCCGACCGGCGAGCACCTGGCCGTGGACGAGCCGCTGCTCGCCGCCCGCGCCCACCGGCCGTCGGACCTGCTGCGCTTCCTGGCGGGCGTGCTCGGGATCATCGCGGTGTTCGTGCTGGCGCAGGTCGCCGTGTCGACCACCACCGGCATCGAGACCGACATCTCCTCCAACGCCGACAAGGTGCCCGGCGTGTTCAGCACGATCGCCGCGCTGGCCTCCAGCGTGGCGGTGCTGGCGGTGCCGCTGGCCTTCGCGGTGGAGCGGCTGATCAAGCGGGACGGCCTGCGGGTCGCCGACGGCGTGCTCGCCTCGGTGCTCGCCTACGGCGTCTCGCTGGGCGTCGACTGGTGGGTGGCGGCCGGGGCGCCGCCGGCCGTCCGGGACGCGCTGACCCAGTTCCCGCCGGGTGGCGGTGACACGCTCACCGACCCGGTGCACGGCTATCTGGCCCCGGTGATCGCCTACATGACGGCGGTCGGCATGTCGAGCCGCCCGCGCTGGCGGGTGGCGCTGTGGGTGGTGGTCCTCCTCAGCGGGGCCACCGAGCTGATCAGCGGCTACACCACGCCGCTGTCGCTGCTGCTCACCGTGCTGATCGGCTGGTCGGTGGCGTACGGCACGCTGTACGCGATCGGCTCGCCCAACATCCGGCCGACCGGCAAGCACCTGTTGATCGGGCTCCGCAAGGTCGGCTTCACCCCCTCCGGTGCGCACCGCGCGCCCGACGCCCCCGGCGAGACCCGCCGCTACCTGGTGACCCAGCAGGACGGCCCGCTGCTGGACGTCCACATCATCGACCGCGAGCAGCAGGCCTCGGGCTTCTTCTACCGGGCGTGGCGGCGGATAAGGCTGCGCTCGGTGGCCGTGCGGCGCAGCCCGCAGTCGCTGCGCCAGGCGCTGGAGCAGGAGGCGCTGATCGCGTACGCGGCGGCCGCTTCGGGGGCGCTCGCCCCGCAGCTGGTGGCCACCTCCGAGCTGGGCCCGGACGCCGCGATCCTGGTGTACGAGAACGTCGCCGGCCGGACCCTCGACGAGCTGGCCGACGACGAGATCACCGACGACGTGATGGTCTCGCTGTGGGAGTCGGTCGCCGCACTGCACGAGCGTCGGATCGCACACCGCCGGCTGACCGGCGAGTCGCTGCTGGTGGTCGACGAGAAGACCGGCTGCCTGGTGAACCTCTCCGGCGGCGACATCGCGGCCGGCGACCTGACCCTGCGCATCGACGTCGCCCAGCTGCTCACCACCTTCGCGCTGCGGGTCGGCCCGGAGCGGTCGGTGGCGGTCGCCAACCGGGTGCTGGGCGCCGACCGGGTCGCCTCCGCGCTGCCGCTGCTGCAGCCGGTCGGCCTGAGCAGGTCGACCCGGATCGACCTGCAGCGGATGACCAAGGAGCGGAAGGCCGCCGCGCAGGCGCTGGCGCTGGAGCAGGTCGCCGCGGGCGAGCGCACCCAGGAGCAGGCCGAGGAGGACATCGCCGCGGCCGGCGAGGACCTGCTGAGCCGCATCCGGCGGCAGATCCTGCAGATCGCCCCGGAGGCGCCGCTCGCCCCGGCCAAGCTGGAACGGCTCAAGCCGAAGACGCTGATCATGGTCATTGCGCTGACCTTCGCGGCGTACCTGGCGCTGACCACCATCCAGCCCGGCCAGCTCAAGCTCTCCCAGATGGACTGGGGCTGGGCCGCCCTCGCGCTGGCGGCCGCGGCCGTCACCTACGTCGCGGCGGCGATGAGCCTCACCGGCTTCGTCCCGGAGAGGCTGCCGTTCGGCCGGACGGTCGCCGCGCAGCTCGCCGGCTCCTTCGTGAAGCTGGTCGCACCCGCCGCGATCGGCGGCATCGCGCTGAACACCCGTTACCTGCAGAAGGCGAACATCCGCTCCGGCCAGGCCGTCGCCAGTGTCGGTGCCTCGCAGCTGGCCGGCCTCGGCGGGCACCTGCTGCTGCTGTTCAGCTTCGGCCTGATCACCGGGTCGCAGAAGAACGGCGACCTCGGCGCCTCCCGCGCGGTGATCATCGGCGTGCTGTCGGCGGCGGTGCTCGCCCTGGTGGTGGCCGCCGTGGCGCCGCTGCGCCGCTTCGTGGTGACCCGGGTGCGCTCGCTGTTCTTCGGCGTGGTGCCACGGATGCTCGACCTGATGCAGACGCCGTCCAAGCTGATCACCGGCTTCGGCGGCATCCTGCTGCTGACGCTCTCCTTCACCGCCTGCCTGTACGCCTCGGTGCGGGCCTTCGGCGGCGAGATGAGCTACTCGGCGGTGGCCGTGGTCTTCCTGACCGCGAACGCGGCCGGTTCGGCGATCCCCACCCCGGGCGGCATCGGCCCGGTCGAGATCGCCCTGATCGGTGCGCTGACGGTCGGCAACGTGCCGCCGTCCGCCGCGACCCCGGCGGTCTTCCTCTACCGCCTGCTGACCTTCTGGCTGCCGGTGCTGCCGGGCTGGATCTCCTACAACGTGCTGCAGCGCAGGGGCGCCCTCTAGGACCTGCCCCCGTACGGAAAGGGCCCGCCCGGCAGCAGCCGGGCGGGCCCTTCCTCGTTCGCGACTAGTAGACCGGCTTCTCGGGCTCGATCTGGTTGACCCAGCCGATCACGCCGCCGCCCAGGTGGACGGCGTCGGCGAAGCCCGCCGACTTGAGGACGGCCAGCACCTCGGCCGAGCGGACGCCCGTCTTGCAGTGCAGCACGATCTTCTTGTCCTGCGGCATCTTCTCCAGCGCGCTGCCCATCAGGAACTCGCCCTTGGGGATGAGCGTGGCGCCGGGGATGCTGACGATCTCGTACTCGTTCGGCTCGCGGACGTCGACCAGGAAGATGTCCTCCTCGTCGTCCAGCCACTGCTTGAGCTGCTTGGAGGTGATGGTGGAGCCCGCGGCGGCGGCCTGGGCCTCCTCCGACACGACGCCGCAGAAGGCCTCGTAGTCGATCAGCTCGGTGACGGTCGGGTTGTCGCCGCAGAGCGCGCAGTTCGGGTCCTTGCGAACCTTGACCGAGCGGTACTGCATCTCCAGGGCGTCGTAGATCATCAGGCGGCCGACCAGCGGCTCGCCGACGCCGGCCAGCAGCTTGATGGCCTCGGTGACCTGGATCGAGCCGATCGAGGCGCACAGCACGCCCAGTACGCCGCCCTCGGCGCAGGAGGGGACCATGCCCGGCGGCGGGGCCTCCGGGTAGAGGCAGCGGTAGCAGGGGCCGTGCTCGGCCCAGAACACGCTGGCCTGGCCGTCGAAGCGGTAGATGGAGCCCCAGACGTACGGCTTGCCGAGCAGCACCGCGGCGTCGTTCACCAGGTAGCGGGTGGCGAAGTTGTCGGTGCCGTCCACGATCAGGTCGTAGCCGGAGAAGATCTCCATGACGTTGGAGTTGTCGAGCCGGTCCTCGTGGAGGATCACGTCGACGTACGGGTTGATCTCCTTGACCGAGTCACGCGCGGACTCGGCCTTGGAGCGGCCCACGTCGGACTGGCCGTGGATGATCTGCCGCTGCAGGTTCGACTCGTCCACCGTGTCGAACTCGACGATGCCGAGCGTGCCGACGCCCGCCGCGGCCAGGTACATCAGCGCAGGTGAACCCAGGCCTCCGGCGCCGACACAGAGCACCTTCGCGTTCTTCAGCCGCTTCTGCCCGGCCATCCCCACGTCGGGGATGATCAGGTGGCGGGAGTACCGGCGGACCTCGTCGACGGTGAGCTCGGCGGCCGGCTCGACCAGGGGTGGCAGCGACACGGGGACTCCGATGGTCGTCAGTTCGGTAGGTCTTTTGCTAGGCCAACAGTGTCACGTGCCATCGGTATTCCGAGACAGTGGGTCCGATATGTGAGATGGCCGACATCGGATACCGAGATGTCGGCCATTCCCGCGATGCCGCTGGTCACGGGCGTACGGGGGCTCAGCAGCGGGGTCACACCCGGCAGGCGGTTTCCAGCCAGACGTCGCCCAGGGACTCCTCCAGCGGCACCTGCGTCCGCCATCCGAGACGGTCGCGCGCGGTCCGGACGTCCGCCTGGCGCCACGGGACGGGCTCGGGCAGCGGCCGCGGCTCGCCCGCCCGGTGGTGCTCGCCGCCCTGGCTCGGCACCAGCGCCGGGCGCCCGTCCTCCGCCACGATCCCCTCGAAACCCGAGGCCCGGACCAGGAGGTGGGCCGCGTCCCGGGCGCGCACCGCGTGCCCGCTGCCGATGTTGATCACCCCGGTGGCCGCCGAGACCGCGGCCGCCTGGACGGCCCGGGCGACGTCCCGGACGTCGACGAAATCCCGGTATCCGGACAGGTCCGGCATCCGCACCTGCAGCTCGTCGTGGACCAGCGCCCGGCGCAGGCCGTCCGCCAGCCTGCCGAACAGCGAGGCCGGCGGCGCGCCCGGGCCGACCACGTCGAAGACCCGAAGCACCGCGGCGTCCAGCCCGGAGGCCAGCACCAGCTCGGTGCCGGCCAGCTTGGACACCCCGTACGGGCCGACCGGCCGCGGCTCGGTGCCCTCGCCGATCGGCGCGCCGGGCTGCATGGGCCCGTACTCGGCGGCGGACCCGATGTGCACCAGCCGGGCGGGCTCCCGGCTGCGCCGGATCGCCTCGCAGACGGTGGCCACGGCCAGGGTGTTGGAACGGATCAGCGTCCGCGAGCTGCCGTAGGTGGCGCCCGCGCAGTTGATCACCACCTGCGGGGCCACCGCGTCCAGGAACCGGGACAGCGCACCGGGGCTGCCCGCCGTCAGGTCGAAGCGGATGTCGGCCGAGTCCCGCCGGCCGAGCACGGTGACCTGGAGGTCGGGCTCGGCGAGCAGACGGTCGGCGACCCGGCGGCCGATGAAGCCGTCGGCGCCCAGCAGCAGCACCCTCATCGGGGGTGTCCTTCCACGAGGCCCGGCCGCATGCGGCCGGGCGTGACTACGGATGCGGTACGGAATGCGGAGCCGGCCCGGGCCGGTCAGTCCTCCGGCGGGCCGCCGGCGAGCCAGGCCCGGTAGGAGCGCGGGCTGCCCAGGGCGAGCCAGGTGTGCGGCGCCACCGCGGCGACCGCCGCGGCGCAGGCCCAGGGCGCCGCCCCGGCCGGCAGCAGCGCCAGCGCGGCCCCGGCCGCGGCGGGCCCGGCCAGCGCGGCCGCCGTCCGGCCGCAGCGCAGCAGCACCGCGGCGAGCAGCAGCAGCACCGCGAGCAGGGCCGGCACCGCCCCGGCCGCCGCACCCGTGCCCGCATCGGCGGGCAGCAGTACGGAGGCCGCACCGGCCGCGGCGAGCTGGGCGGCGGCCGCGCACGGCAGCAGCGCCCTCATCCGGGAGCGGAACTCGGCCTCGGTCTTCGCCGAGGCCAGGTGCCTGCGGCCGGCGGCGCGCAGCCGCCGGGAGGCGAAGTCGGCGGCACCGGCGGCCAGCGCGAGCACGGCGGCGGGCCCGGGGCCGCCCGTCGCCGCGGCGGCCATCAGCAGGCCCGCGCCGAAGCCGTAGCCCGCCCGGGCGGACGGGCCGCGGGCCGGTGCGGCCAGGCTGAGCCAGCCCACCGCGAGCAGCGCCACCGGGACGGCCGCGACCGGGCCGACCACCTCGGCCAGCCACGGGACGGCGGCCAGCAGGCCGGCCGCCGGGAGGTGCAGGGCCGCGGTGGCGAGCGCACGACAGGCCTCGGCGGGCCAGGGCACGGCGGGGGCCGCCGGAGCCGGCGCGGTCGGCCGGCGGTCCACCCGGGCGTACAGCTCCTCGGCCAGGGCGAAGACGTCGGCGTGCCGGTAGTGGGCCGCGGTGGCGTCGGAGAAGCCGGCGTCCTCCAGCCCGGCGGCGATGTCGAGCGGGTCGACGGCCTGTTCGCACAGCCGCCGGTGGTCCGCCATCAGGGCGCGGACCGGGTCCCCGGAGGGCGTGTCCGGCGGTGCGGGCGGGCGGGCGGTGCGGGCCATCAGAGCGCCTCCGCCAGCGCCCCGGGCGCGGCCCGGCCGCCGTCCGGCGACGGGTCGGCCTCCGCGGCGGCCTCCGGCGCGGGGGCGCCGCCGGGGGCCGGGGTGCGCGGCGCTTCGACGGTGACCGGCGCTCCGGCCACCCAGTACTCGGCGGGGCGGGCGAAGGGCTGCATCCGCGCGGCCGCCGCGGGGAAGGCCGGCCAGCGGGAGACCAGCTCCAGGTAGACCTCGCGGAAGGCGGCGGCCTCCGGCTCCAGGGCGAAGCGCTCCTGGGCGCGCAGCCGTCCGGCCAGCCCGAGCCGGGCGCGCCGCTCCTCGTCGGTGAGCAGGGCGAGGCAGGCGTCGGCGAGGGCCCGCGGGCTGCGCGGCGGGACGAGCAGCCCGGCCGGGCCGAGCACCTCGGGGGCGACCCCGACCTCGGTGGCGATCACGGCGCGGCCGCTGAGCATCGCGTCGGCGAGCAGCCGGGGGCTGCGCTGGGCGAGGGCGGTGAAGACCACGGCGGTGCCCGCCGCCCAGGCGTCCGCGGTGGCGGGCGGGCGGCCGGCGAAGTCCACGGCCGGTTCGATGCCGAGCTTGCGGGCGATGGCCCGGCAGTGCGCGAGGTACCCGGGGGCGGCCTCCTCGCCGTACATCCGGAGCCGGGCGGTGGGCAGCTCGGTGCGCACCCGGGCGAAGGCGTGCAGCATCAGCTCCGGGTCGCGGCCGGGCTCCAGCGCGCCGGCCCAGACCAGGGTGGGACGCTCGGGCTCGGGTCCGGCGGGCTCCCGGGACGCCGCCGGGGTGGACTCGTGCACGACCCGGATCCGCGCCGGGTCGGCCCCGCAGCGCTCCTGCCAGCGGCGGTCGTACGCGCTGCCGGGGGTGAGCACGGCGGCCTGCCGGTAGGTCTCGGCGGTGAGCTGCCGGAAGAAGGCCAGCAGCAGGGCGCGGACCGGCCAGCGGTAGGGCGCGGTGCGGTAGCCGCGGTACTGCTCGCGCAGGTGCAGGCCGTGCTCGGTGAGGACGAAGGGCACGCCGTGCAGGTGCTTGGCGACCAGGGCCGGCAGCGCGGCGGGCCCGCCGCCGGCGACGTGGCAGAGGTCCGCGGAGCCGAGGCCGGTGGGGCCGGTGCCGTACCAGGGGGCGGAGAGCGGGCGGAGCAGCTGCTCCAGCAGGTCGCCGGCGACCAGGACGTCCCGGACGAGCGGCTGGCCGGCGGCGGTCTCGGCACCGGGTGCGCGCCAGACGCGCTCCAGGGTGCGGTGCGCCCGGCCGGAGGCCAGGAAGGCGGGCAGCGCACCGTCCTCGGCGGCGAGCTCGGCCAGGCGGTACAGCGCGGGGCCGAAGCCGGCCCGGTCGGCGGGGCGGACGAGGGAGCGGACGAGCTCCTCGTACGCGGCGGCGTAGGAACGGCGGCGGTGCGCGGCGGGACGTCTGCCGGCCGGGCGGCGGCCCCATATCGGGAGCTCGTGGACGGCGGCGAGCCCGCGCGGCGGCGGCCCGGCGTACTCGGGGCCGCCGCCGGTGCCGAGCAGGTAGAGCTGGAACTCGTGCTCGGCCAGCGCGCCGGCGAGTCGGCCGCACCAGCCGCCCCCTGCACGTTGTGCGACGGCATGGGTGCCCTCGGTGAGCAGAGCGATGCGCACGACGACCTCCGGAGCAGTGCGACGGATCGGATTCGACGACGGCGAGACAGGGAGCCTGATCACCCAGTGACACCAATGCTCGGAGAGTCGGCGGCACCCGGCCGCGGCCGCTCTCCCCGCGGCCGCGGTGCACGGCTCCGCGGTGCAGCCGTCGCCCGGGCCGCTTCGGGCCCGGTGCCGGCTGCCGCTCCCCCACACCTGTTCGGTCTGACAGCACGAAGGTAGAGCGGATCGCCGAGAACTCTTCGACCGCCCGCCGCCATGCCACCTGATCGAGTGAAAGGGCGTGACCTACCGCCGCCCGGCGCGTTGTACCGGGCGTTCCGTCGAGTCGCGCGCGCCCGCGCGGGCCGCTCTCGGGGCACGCTCAGGGCATGCTCGGGGCGAGCTCGGGTCAGGCCTCGGCGAGCAGCTCGCGGACGGCCCGGGCCACCTGCCGGGGGTGCTCCATCATCGCCACGTGGCCGGACTCCGGCAGCACCAGCAGGCGGGCGTCGGGGAAGGCCGCGCAGGCGCGCCGCGCGGAGCGGTACGAGACCAGCTTGTCCTTCAGCCCGTACACCAGCAGGACGGGCGCCCGGACGTGCGCGGCCTGCCGCCACAGTGCCTGGTCGCCGCGCTCGGTGTAGGCGGAGACGATGCCGCGGGCCGAGCCGATGCTGGCCTGCAGCGCGTACGGCAGGCCGAGCCGCCGCCGGTACTCGGCCACCGCGCGCTCGCGGCGCTCGGCGGGGATGCCCGAGACGTCGCCGTAGACCAGCCGCAGCAGTTCCTCGGTGGCCTGCTCGGCGCTCTTGCCGCCGGCCGCGGCGCGGCGGCGCAGCAGGGCGGGCACGCCGGGGAGGGCGAGGGCGGCGGTCGGCCAGGCGCTGACCTGCGGGGGCAGCTCGGGCAGGGCCGGCGAGATCAGGGTGAGGCTGCGCACCAGGTCGGGGCGGAGCGCGGCGAGCCGCACGGAGACCGCGCCGCCCAGCGAGTTGCCGAACAGGTGGACGGGCCCGCGGCCGGACTTCTCCAGGTAGCCGATGACCGCGCGGACGTGCCCGGAGAGCGAGAGGTTGCCGTCCTGCGGCGGGGCGGACCAGCCGAAGCCGGGCAGGTCGACCGCCTCGCCGGACACCTCGCCGGCGAGCTCGGCCATGAGGTCGGTCCAGTTGTCGGCGGAGCCGCCGAGGCCGTGGACGAAGAGCGCGGGCGGCAGGCCGTCCGCCTCGGCGGGCACGCTCGGCCCGACGGCGAGCACCGCGCCCGGCACCTCGACCGTGCGGTACGGCCCGGACTCGCTCTGCACCTGCTGATCAGCGCTCATGGAGCACGATCGTAGTGATCCGGGGGGCCGTTTCCCCAGCCCCCGGCGGGGTCTCACCCTGTGGACGGGGCGTACGCGGGTCGTATTGTGGGCTCCCGACAAGCCCGTTTCTGCGCTTTACTCGGCTTTCCCAGGCGCAGATCGGGTTACCGAAAAGTAGACTCGGGCCCTGTCGGCTACGCCCAGATCGTGAAGTGAGGACCGCCGTGACGGCCATCCAGGAGGCGCAGGAGCGTCCGCGCGGTGCCCGCCTGCCGCGAAGCGCTCGCCGTGAACAGCTGCTCGGAGCGGCGCAGGAGGTGTTCGTCGCCCAGGGGTACCACGCCGCCGCGATGGACGACATCGCCGACCGCGCGGGCGTGAGCAAGCCCGTGCTCTACCAGCACTTCCCCGGCAAGCTCGAGCTCTACCTGGCGCTGCTGGACAAGCACTGCGACGCGCTCGTCGAGGCGACCCGCACCGCGCTGGAGGCGACCACCGACAACAAGCACCGCGTGGCCGCCACCATGGAGGCGTACTTCCACTACGTCTCCAGCGAGTCGGGCGCGTTCCGGCTGGTCTTCGAGTCGGACCTGACCAACGAGCCGGCCGTCCGCGAGCGGGTGGAGCGCGCCTCGGACATGAGCGCGACGCTGGTCAGCAAGGTCATCCAGGAGGACACCGACCTTCCCGAGGCCGAGTCCATGCTGCTGGCCGCCGGCGTCTGCGGCCTGGCCCAGATCACCGCGCGCTACTGGCTCTCGCAGGGCCGGGAGATCCCGCGCGAGGAGGCCGTCCGACTGGTGGCGAGCCTGGCCTGGCGCGGCCTCAAGGGCTTCCCGATGCACCCCGGCGAGGGCGAGAAGCCGGCCTCCGGCGAGTAGCCGCGGCCCGGCGGCGATCGGCCGACCTTCGCCGCACCGACCGGCCCGTGCTCTAAGGTGAAGCCGTACGGCGCGGCGATCTCGGACACCCGTTCGAACAACGCGCGTGGATGGCTGCAACCCCGGAGGGACGGAAGCCGTGGAGGTCAAGATCGGCGTGCAGAACGCGCCCCGAGAGATCGTTCTCGAGAGCCCGCAGACTGCCGACGAGGTCGAGGGTGCGATCGCCAAGGCGCTGGAGGGCACCACCAAGCTGCTGGTGCTGGCCGACGAGCACGGCCGCCGCATCATCGTCCCGGCGGAGCGCCTGGCGTACGTGGAGATCGGCGAGCAGGCCGCCCGCAAGGTCGGTTTCGGCACGCTCTGAACACTGGGCCCGCAGCCGTCCGGCCCGCCGGGCCCGACGGCAGGACCACCGGCGCCCCGTCCTCTTCCCGAGGGCGGGGCGCCGACGTTTCCGCGCAGGCCGTCCCGGGTCCGAGCGGGGGAGTTCGCCGGCGGAGCGCGTACGACCCGGCGGCCCGGGGTATGGCCGGAGGCGAGGCACCGCACGACCCCGGGAGGTTGCCCGTGCTGGTGGAGACGATCGCCTACACGCTCATCGGCCTGTCCGTCGGCGCCGGCGCACTGCTGGCGCTGCCCGAGTACTTCCCGGCCTCCCGCACCCTGACGGCGTCCACCGCGGTGATCGCGGCCCTGCTCTCCGGGCTGGTCTCCCGCTACGTGCTGGCCGAACAGGAGCCCGGCGCCTCCCTCGCGGTCAGCGCGGTCTGCTCGGCCCTGCTGGTCTCCGTCCTGGCCCGCCCCGACCTCGTCGACCGCACCGCCCCCCGCCGCGCCCGCCACCACCGGCACGCCTGAAGGCCGCACCGGCAGCGCACACCGGGCGCCCCCGGACAACCCGGTCACCCGGGGGTGCGTTGCCCGGTTGCTCCGACGACGCCCCTCAGGACGCCAGGCCGAGGGCCGCCATCCGCTTGGTGTGGGCCTCGGTGATGCGGGTGAACATCTTGCCGACCTCGACCAGGTCGAAGCCCTCCACGCGGGCGCCGCCGACCAACAGGTTGGACAGCGCGTCGCGCTCGGCCACCACCCGCTGGGCCTGGCTGAGCGCCTCGCCCATCAGCCGCCGGCCCCACAGCGCCAGCCGTCCGCCGACCCGCGGGTCCTCCTCGATCGCCTGCCGCACGCGCTCCACCGCGAACTCCGCGTGCCCGGTGTCGGCCATCACCCGCAGCACCAGCTCCCGGGTGTCGTCGTCCAGCCGGACGGCCACCTCGCGGTAGAAGTCGGTGGCGATGGCGTCGCCGACGTACGCCTTGACCAGGCCCTCCAGCCAGTCCGAGGGGGCGGTCAGCCGGTGGAAGGCCTCCAGCGGCTCGACGAACGGGGTCATCACCTCGGTCGGGTCCGCCCCGACCTCGGCCAGCCGGTCGTGCAGCTGCTGGTAGTGCTGGAACTCCGCGGACGCCATCCGGGCCAGCGCGGCCTTGTCGACCAGGCCGGGCGCGAACTTCGCGTCCTCCGCCAGCCGCTCGAACGCGCTCAGCTCGCCGTACGCCAGCGCACCGAGCAGGTCGAGCACCGCGGCCCGGTAGCCCGGGTCCGCCGCGCAGGACGCCCAGTCGCCGATCGAGGTGACATCGCCAGATTCCTGTGACTCCATGGCTCGCCACCCTAGCCGGGCCCACGGGGAACGGAGTAAGGCGCGTCACGTGTTCGAGTGGTCGCGCCCCTGTATGGTGGTAGTGAGGCCTGGTGTGATCGCGCGGCCCGCCAACGGTGGCAGGCCGCGCAGACGTGCTCAGCACGGACACCTCACCGGGCGCTCACGTACGCGGATGCCCGGTCGGAGAGCCGATCGGCTCCGACCTTGGCCCGGACTTCGGGCCCAGGCACCGCACCAGTGGCCGAGCGAGGGCCGCCGCGGACCGCGCCGCACGGCGCAGGTCCCGCGCAAGCCCCTCGCGGGATTCCTCCCCCAACGCCGCCGACGACGCCCCGAGACGGGGCGCCCACCCGGCAGGCGACCCGGGGCGGGCGCGGTTGTGCGTCCCGAGCTGTGACGGGGCATTCCTCCCCCTGACCGCGGCGGGTCGCCCGCTGCTCCTCCCTCGCTCTCGGCCCCCACATGGAAGAGGCAGCACCCTGTCCACCACCGAGACCCCCAAGACCACCTTCCGGGACCTGGGAATCCTTCCGGAGACCGCCGAGGCCCTCGAGTCCGTCGGCATCGTCCACCCCTTCCCGATCCAGGAGATGACCCTGCCGGTCGCGCTGACCGGCCACGACGTCATCGGCCAGGCCAAGACCGGCACCGGCAAGACCCTCGGCTTCGGCCTCCCGCTCATCGAGCGGGTCGTCGTGCGCGCCGACGTGGACGCCGGCCGCGCCACCGAGGCCGACCTCTCCGACAGCCCGCAGGCGCTCATCGTGGTGCCGACCCGCGAGCTGTGCACCCAGGTCACCAACGACCTGCAGACGGCCGGCAAGGTCCGCAACGTCCGCGTCCTCGCGGTCTACGGCGGCCGCGCGTACGAGCCGCAGGTCGAGGCTCTGCAGAAGGGCGTCGACATCGTCGTCGGCACCCCGGGCCGCCTGCTCGACCTGGCCGGCCAGCGCAAGCTCGACCTGTCCAAGGTCCGCTCGCTGGTCCTCGACGAGGCCGACGAGATGCTCGACCTGGGCTTCCTGCCGGACGTCGAGAAGATCATCACCATGCTGCCCGCCAAGCGGCAGACCCTGCTCTTCTCGGCCACCATGCCGGGCCAGGTCATCAGCCTCGCCCGCCGGTACATGAGCCAGCCGACGCACATCCGCGCCGCAGCACCGGACGACACCGGCACCACCGTCGCCAACATCGAGCAGCACATCTTCCGCGCCCACTCGCTGGACAAGGTCGAGATGGTCTCGCGCATCCTGCAGGCCGAGGGCCGCGGGCTGGCGATGATCTTCTGCCGCACCAAGCGCACCGCCGCCGACGTCTCCGAGCAGCTGACCAAGCGCGGCTTCGCGGCCGGCGCCGTCCACGGCGACCTCGGCCAGGGCGCCCGCGAGCAGGCCCTGCGGGCCTTCCGCAACGGCAAGGTCGACGTGCTGGTCTGCACCGACGTCGCCGCCCGCGGCATCGACGTCGAGGGCGTCACCCACGTCATCAACTACCAGTGCCCCGAGGACGAGAAGACCTACCTGCACCGGATCGGCCGCACCGGCCGCGCCGGCGCCTCCGGCACCGCGGTGACCCTGGTCGACTGGGACGACATCCCGCGCTGGCAGCTGATCAACAAGGCGCTGGACCTGCCGTTCAACGAGCCGGAGGAGACCTACTCCACCTCGGCCCACCTGTACGAGCTGCTGCGCATCGCCCCCGGCACCAAGGGCATCCTGCCGCGTTCCGAGCGCACCCGCGCCGGCCTGGACGCGGAGGAGGTCGAGGACCTCGGCGAGACCGGCGGACGCGGCTCCCGCAGCCGCGGCGGGCGTGGCGGACGCGGCCAGGCCGCCGAGGCCGAGCCGGCCGAGCGCCCGCGCCGCACCCGTGAGCGCCGCCGCACCCGCGGCGGGGCGAGCGCCGAGGCCGAGGCCGTCACCGCGGACACCGCCGCCGAGGCCCCCGCGGCCCCGGCCGAGGGCGACGGCGAGGCCGCCCCGCGCCGCCGTCGCCGCCGCACCCGCAGCGGTGCCGGCGCCGCCGAGACCGTCACCGCGGTGGTCGAGACCACGGAGGCACCGGCCGCGGCCGAGCCGGCCGCCGAGACCGTCCCGGCGCCGCGCCGCCGGACCCGCTCCACCGCGGCCGCCAAGCCCGCGACGGAGACCGAGGGCACCGAGGCCAGGGCGACCACCCCGGCCCCGCGCCGGCGCACCCGCGCCAAGGCCGCGGCCGAGGGCACCGAGGCCGCTGCCACCGCCACCGAGGCGGCGGCGGACGCCGAGGCCGCCCCGCGCCGCCGGACCCGCACCCGCCGCTCCACCGCGACCGCCGAGGTCGTCCAGGAGGGCTGAGCACCCGCGGAGGGCGGGCCCGGTCGCAACGACCCGGGCCCGCCCTCCGGCGTTTGCGGGCCCGGGCACGCACCCGGACGCCGCGGCCCGGTCCCACGAGATCCGCAAGGCACGGCCTAAGCTCGGGAGCACGATCCCCTCGCGCCGCCTGGAGCCCCCGCGATGAGCACCCCGCCGTTCCTGACCCTGCCCGGCTGCGCCCGTGCGCTGCGCCTGGCCACCGCGCGCGGCGGGTTCGCCGCCCTGCTGGCCGAGCCGGACGGGCCGGTGCGGGGCACGGCCCTGCTCGTCCCCGGGTTCACCGGCAGCAAGGAGGACTTCATCGGGCTGCTCGAGCCGCTGGCCGCGGCCGGGTACCGGGTGGCCGCGGTCGACCAGCGCGGCCAGCACGAGACCGGCGGCCCGGCGGACCCGGAGGCGTACCGGATCGGCGAGCTGGCCGAGGACGTCCTGGCGATGTCGGCGGCGCTCGCCGACCGGGGGCCGCTGCACCTGCTCGGTCACTCGTTCGGCGGACAGGTGGCGCGCGAGGCCGTGCTGGCCGTCCGCGGGCCGCTGCCGTGGCGCTCGCTGACCCTGCTGGCCACCGGCCCGGGGGCGATCGACCCGGTCGAGGCGGCCCGGACCAAGCTGCTGCTGGACGCCCTCCGGACGATGGACCTGGAGGCGATCTGGCAGGTCATGCAGCAGATGGAGGAGGGCAGCGGGGCGGGCCCGGCGCCGCTGCCGGAGATCGCGGAGTTCCTGCACCGCCGATGGGTGGCGAACGTGCCGCAGGCGCTCACCGCGATGGGCGAGCACCTGGTGGCCGCTCCGGACCGGGTCGCCGAGCTGGCCGCCGTACGGCTGCCGGTGCAGGTGGTCTCGGGGGTGCGCGACTACGCGTGGCCGGTGGAGGAGCAGGCCGCGATGGCCCACCGGCTGGAGGCCCCGCACGTGGTGGTGCCGGACGCCGGGCACTCCCCCAACGCCGAGCAGCCCGCCGTGACGGCCGCCGCCCTGGCCGCCTTCTGGGGCTGATCCCGCCGCGCCCGGAGGGCCCCGTCCCGCTGCCGGGACGGGGCCCTCGTGCGTCGCCGGCCCGGCCTGCTGCCCTGTCCGCGCCCGGCCCTGCCCGGCTAAATCCCGGGACAGATTTCTTTAGGTCGGGTAATATTTGAGTCTGTCCGGGAATCATCACCCCTGCACCCCCGTTCCCCCGTCGGCGGTATGCGACGAAACCGGGACTTTACGGACGGGCAACCGCCAGGAATCAGCACTCCGGCACTGTGGACCCATGAGGCGCTGTCGCCTCTCGGCGCACAGGCCGCCCGACGCGCGAGGGGGGACGATGCGGGTAGCAGCAGCCGCCGGACGACAGACCCAGCAGGAGCCGGTCGCCGACCCCGTGGTCGGCGGCCCGCCGCAGCCGCCCCGGCGGCCGGGAAGGGAGAGGCCCATGCGTTTCGAGATCCTCCGACTGGACGACGCCTCCGGTGTCGCCACCGACCGACTGATCGTCGACGCCGACACCGTCGGCCAGTACGTGAAGGATGCCGCCGCGACCGGCGAGCGCCTGTACATCCGGCCGTGCAAGAACGTGTGAGCGGCGGCGGGCCGGCCCCGGCCGCGCCCGGCGTTCCGGAACCCACTGACGCCCCGTCACCCTGCGAGAGGACGACGGGGCGTCAGTGCGTCCGGGTGGCACCCGGTGCGACCAGCGTGACGTTTGCCGCCGCCCGGGACGGGACATTTCCCAACGGGGCCGCGCCGCCCCGACGCGAGGCACCCCGTACGGGTGATCGTCCTTGACGCGGCGGTCCGGAGGGAGGAGCGTTGTCGGCTATGAGGGGCGAGCCTAGCTGCCCGAGGTGCGCCGGTCGGGTCCGCGCCCCCGGTCTCTTCTCCGACACCTGGCAGTGCGACCAGCACGGTGCGGTCCACCCGATGCAGCCGGTGCTGCCGCCCAGTGTCGAGGCCCTGAACGTCGCCGTGGCCCGCTCCCAGGTGCCGGTCTGGCTGCCGTGGCCGCTGCCGGTCGGCTGGCTCTTCACCGGTATCGCACACGTCGGTGACGACCTCTCGGGCGCCCGCGCGACGGCCGTCGCCTGCGCCGGCCCGGCCCCGCTGGGCGGCTTCGGCGAGCTGGTGCTCGTCGCGGAGGAGCTCGGCGTCGGCCTCGGCGCCCGCTACGCCGGCCTGGACGGGCCCGACCCGGGCGAGACGGTCTCCCTCTACAAGCCGGCCGACGCCAAGCTGATGGCGGCCGGCCGCCCCACCCCGATGTTCCACGTGCCGGACGCCCCGGTGGACCGAGCGGTGTACGTCGGCGAGGCCCGCGGGCTCTGGCTGTGGGCGATCGCCTGGCCCGAGCAGTCGGCGCTGCTGATGCACGACGAGCTGGTGCTCACCGACCTCCGGGACGCCGGGGCGGAGCTGGGCCTGCTGCCCTGCGGTGCGCTGACCCCCCGCCTGCTGGGCTGAGCCGCCGGGCCGACCGCCGAGGCCGTACCCGCCGCAGCCGGTTTCCGGCCCGGGCCCCGGCACCGGCCGCGTCCGCACTAGACGACTGATTCCAAGGGATAGCTGCGCGGACAGCGCGAGGGTGTCCAACCTCAGTTTGTGACGACCGAGACAGACACCCTCGCGACTGCAC